>CAINVI010000016.1 GCA_903854075.1 Candidatus Pollutiaquabacter sp.
AAATAAAAATTACTGCTAAAGCTGTATGCGCGTTTTCCCCAAACTAAATAAGTTATGCCTGCATACGCCTCACTGATCGGACGTGAAGAGATGTTTCCGCCGAAATGAGTGATGAGATCGCGTTCCCGAGTAACCTTGAGCTTTAAATGATAAAATCCTTCCGCAGGCAGATAGGTTAACTGTGGGTCAACATTGCGGACATTCTTGTCTGCGATTAACCGGAAATATGGGGAACGTATTTGATCAATCGTTGTGATGCCGGTATCTGGCTTGACGATTGAACGGATGTATGCGGATTGTTTTTCGGTAACACCTTGTACTTCGAGCTGGTTAATTCGGACAGGAGTGATGGTAGAGCGGAATTTTTTTCGTTGAATGCTGATGGCCTCCGGTGATGAGCGAATAGCAATCAAATGTTTGATGCTGTCCATCATGCTATCGGTTTTACGATGTCCCTCCTCAATTATAGCGGCTGTATTAGAGAAGTCAAATAAGTCGAAATTCTCGGTTTCAAGATCAATCAATATTCCTTTTTCAGAAAACATGGACAGATTTGTCGGGACTGTCATCATCGCTTGTAATAAGGATAATAAGTCAGTTTCATTTGCCGCACGATCATCTCCTGAGGCATTCACACCAATAATATAATCCGGTTTGAATTCACGTATCATTACATCAGCAGGGAAGTTATTATAGAGTCCGCCGTCATAAAATATTTTTCCGTCAATAGTTATTGGTCGAAAGTAGAACGGGTAGGCTGATGATGCGCGAACGGCTCTTGCTAAATCGCCGTTTCGGAAAACGTGGCTCGTTTTTTGGGTGATATCAGATGCTACGCAGCGAAAAGGCACGAATAACGAATCGAAATTATAGTTAGCGCGGGCAATGATAGAAGACGTTCCTCTCATCAGCGCATAGTCATAAGGAACAGAGCTGACGATGTTGGTCGGTAACGAGGTACCGAAAAGTGAATCCAGGGAGAAGCGTAAGGTGATCCACGATGCGTTTTCTTCCGGTTTGGTGAAATAATAATTGAAGTCGGGGTCGAGTTTGCCGGTTGCCCATGATTCGAATTCTTGTGTCCTTACAATCGAGTCCATTTCTGCCGGTGAATACCCCATAGCATATAGGCAACCGATGACAGCTCCGGCAGAGGTTCCGGCAATAAAATTGATAGGAATATTATTTTCTTCCAGGGCACGAATTGCTCCGATGTGCGCCAGGCCGCGTGCCCCGCCACCACTTAAGACCAATCCTACGGATTGTGATTTCCCGACATTGATTTGCCCGGCAAGAAAGCATATAAAAAGCAGAAGGTGCTTCATGGATCCAATCGAAAAGGTACGTTATATCTGTCAGTTGAAATCGCCTGAATTTCTGATTTCATTCACAAGCCGGCGGAAATAAGTAGGTGCGCCTTTCAGCCGGGAGCCGTACCAGGAAAAATACTCGCCATCGGCCAGCATTACCTTTGTTTCCGAAAGCACCTGACGTAGGTTGCTGGCCTGTTCCTGATTAAACGGAAATGGTTCTGTGGATAGGAGTACTATTTCAGGCCGTAGCCGGATAAGCTCTTCCAGTGATGTTTCCGGGTAGCGATCATGGTGCCCGTAGCAATTCATAAGCCCGCATCGGCGAAGGAGATCATGGATAAAGGTGTGATTGCCGGCAGCCATCCAGGGCGATTTCCAGATCATGTAAGCGGTTCGCAGAGGAGGAACGCTACTGGCCTCATACTCCAGTTGCTTGAAGTCTTCTTCAATTCCCGTGGCCAATTGTTCTGCTGCCAATTCAGTATGGGTCATCTTACCGATGCTACGGATCATGTCTAGTGCATCTGCCAGCGTATAGATGTCGCTCATCCATACTGGAAACTCGTTCATCAGTGTTTTTACCTCATCAGCTTCGTTTTCCTCCTTGTTGCCGATAATGAGGTCGGGCTCAAGCGAACGGATTTTATCCAGGTGGAGTTTTTTGGTGCCTCCAACAATTGTTTTGGTCTGGCACCAAGCTGCAGGGTGTATGCAGAATTTAGTAAGGCCAACTACCGATTCGCTAAGACCGAGATCGTAGAGTAATTCGGTTTGTGATGGAACCAGGGATACGATTCGTTTAGGCCGGTCCGTCAGTGTGATGGTTCGGTGGAGTTGGTCAATATGAACAGTCCGGGGTGCCATGGACGTTTATTCCATGTATCCCATCTTGCGCATCCACTCGTCGTTGAAAATTTTAGCCAGATAGCGAGAGCCATGGTCGTGGAAAATGACAACTACTACGTCGGATGGTTGGAGTTGATCTTTTAGTTGGAGTACGCCGGCAACGGCAGACCCCGCAGAATTTCCGACCCAAATACCTTCTTTTTCTACAATCTCCCGGGTCATTACGGCGCCATCTTTATCACTCACTTTCTCAAAGTGATCGATAAGTTCGAAACGGTAGTTTTTAGGTATAAAATCTTCGCCAATACCTTCGGTTACGTACGGGTAGATTTCATTCTTGTCCACCTCGCCGGTCTCGTGCATTTTCTTCAACACGGAACCGTAGGTATCAATACCCCAGATTTTAACATTCGGATTCTTTTCTTTTAAATAACGCGCCGTACCGCAAATTGTACCGCCGGTTCCGGACCCCACCACCAGGTGTGTGATCTTACCGTCGGTCTGGTCCCAGATTTCCGGACCGGTTTGTTCGTAGTGAGCCTGCGAATTGGACAGGTTGTCGTATTGGTTCGGATAGAAAGAGTTTTCAATCTCACGGTTGAGTCGAGCCGCCACTGAATAATAGGAGCGAGGATCCTCTGGTTCAACGTTGGTTGGACAAACAATCACTTCTGCGCCGTAGGCCTTCAGTGCGTCCACCTTCTCTTTCGATTGCTTATCGGTTGTGGTAAATATGCATTTGTATCCTTTGACAATGGCGGCTATCGCCAAGCCCATTCCGGTATTGCCGGATGTTCCTTCAATAATGGTTCCGCCAGGCTTTAGGATGCCAGCTTTTTCAGCATCTTCAATCATCTTCAGGGCCATCCGGTCCTTAATGGAATTGCCAGGATTGAACGTTTCAACTTTTGCGTAAACTGTCGCCGGTACACCTTCCACCACTTTGTTTAGGCGGACCATCGGTGTGTTTCCGATGGCTTCCAGGATGTTGTCGCAAGTCTTTTTGTTTGGATTCTTTGCCATAGTATAAATGTTTGAAAATCAGATATTTATATAAACTTAAATAAACTGATTTTTCAGTATATGCTTACTCAAAGATACGAAGATTTATGAAAACATCAGGAGTACCTAAGTGCCTGTACGGGACGTATTCCACCAATCATCAACGCCGGAATAATCATCATTGAAATGCAGGCCGCCAGAGTTCCCAGATTCAGTAAAACGAGGTGAGAAACGGAGAGGGAAACCGGTACATAAGAAATGTAATACGAAGACTGGTCCAGTGGAATAAAATGGAAATACTGTTGCAGCATAGCTATTCCAATTCCCACCAGGTTGCCAATCACCAATCCGCGTCCGATGATGTAAAAGGCTACCCACAGAAAGACATTTCGAAGCCGCGCATTTGTTGCTCCCATGGATTTAAACGTACCAATCATAGTCACGCGTTCCAGCAGGATTACCAATAAAGTAGCAATCATATTGATGCCCGAAACGATAATCATCAGGACGATAATGATGATAGCATTGATATCCTGTAAATCCAACCAGTCGAATATTTGCGGATAGATCTCCTGAATAGTTCGAGCATTTAGGTCCGTGTCGATCATTTCATAGATCTTGGCATTGGCCGGTTCCAGTGTGGAGAAGTCCTTCAGATAAATTTCGAGTCCTCCGGATTCTTCCGCCTTCCAGTCGTTCAATCGTCGCAGTTGCGCGAGATCACAAAACAAATACAGCTGGTCGAATTCGGCAAAACCGGTTTCGTAGATTCCGCAGACCCTTAACTTACGGGCACGTGGCGGCTGTTGAATGAAATACATTACAATAGAATCACCCACCGATAATTCCATTTTACGGGCCAAATCACGCGAAACTATAATGTCATGCGAAGCGCCGGAATCACGCGGGGTAAATGTTGTGCCGGCCGTCAGATGATTTTGAAAGAAAGACCAGTCGTAGTCGCTGCTAATGCCCTTGGCAACCACGCCTTGAAGTGTTGTGCCTTTCTTCAATATGCCCGCTTTGGTGGCGTAGCGCTGTATATGACGGACTTCCGGAAGTGCGCGGATAGATTGATATTGGGACGGGGTTATCCTGATTGGCGTGGTTTCATAGCTGAAATTTAAATCGAACCGGCTTACCTGAATATGCGCATTGAAACCGATTAATTTTTCACGGATTTCCTGCTTAAAACCGTTGACAATGGCAATTGCAAGTACCATAACGGCTACGCCCAACATGACGCCTAACGTTGCAATCCGTATGACAGGACGTGAAAGTTGCTTCTTTCCTTCGTTGGAAAAAACAATACGACGTGCGATAAATCGTTCAATACTCACGAAAGAAACTTTGTAGCTTTACGTATTCGTGCTAAAGATACATTATCTCTTGATTGGATGAGCCGCTTTATCGCTTGCATTTTAGTCTCACTGGCAGTATGCATCGCCTTGCTTTCTTGTGCACAGCCGGTGCAATTTCCGGCGGTATCCCGGACTGCCACTGTTGTAACCGGTGCCGAGCAATCGGAACGTTACCTTCCGCTATTGAAAAAGCTAAAAGTGGCTGTAGTAGCCAATCCAACTTCCGTGGTTGGAGGTCAGCATCTAATCGATCATTTGGTTACAAACGGTATTGATGTTCAGGTCGTGTTTGCTCCGGAGCATGGTTTTAGGGGCGAGGCCGGAAACGGTGATAAGGTTGCGGATGGAAAAGATCCTCAAACCGGCATCCGCGTTGTTTCACTGTACGGAAAGCGTATGAAACCGCTTCCGGAAGACCTTAGGAATGTCCAGGCTGTGGTATTCGATGTGCAGGATGTCGGAGCACGTTTCTATACGTATATCTCAACCCTGCAATATGTAATGGAAGCATGCGCAGATGCCGGAATAGACGTCGTTGTACTGGACCGGCCTAATCCTAATGGTCATTATGTCGACGGTCCTGTCATGCAGCCTGCATTCCGGTCATTTGTCGGCATGAATCCAATTCCAGTAGTTCACGGCTGTACGGTGGGAGAGTATGCGAACATGTTGATCGGCGAAGGATGGTTAAAGACCGAAAAGAGTTGCCGGCTAACGGTTGTTCCGATGCTCAACTACACTCACGATGTTCCGGTTGCTATTGGTTCCCGTCCTTCTCCGAACCTGACCAACATGAATGCGATTCGCTTGTATCCTTCTTTATGCCTGTTTGAGGGAACACATGTCAGTCTTGGTCGCGGTACTGACTTTCCGTTTGAAGTTTACGGGTATCCGCAATTTCCGGATCGGAAGTTCAGCTTTACACCAAAAGAGATACCCGGTGTTGCGGCTCATCCTCCTTATGAGGATACATTATGTTACGGCGAAGATTTAAGGTTGCCAAAGGATTCCAGCTATCTTGAAAATACATCATCCTTTACGTTGAAGTGGTTGTTGAATGCTTATCGCAACTATCCCGATAAGGATCGGTTCTTCAATAGTTTTTTCAATAAACTTGCCGGAAACAGTGAGTTACAGGAACAGATAAAGCGCGGCTTATCCGAAGATGATATTCGTAAGTCATGGCAGTCGGAGTTAACCGCCTACAAGTTGAAGCGTAAAAAGTACCTGTTATATCCTGACGTTGAGTAACGATCAGTGCGCAGCCTTCATTTCTTGACTAACGATCTCCGTTTTTCCGGGATATACTTTCAAGGCCTCCTGCAAACAACGCATGGCCTGTTTTAAATCGTCAAGGTTCAATACGTAAGCAATACGAACTTCGTCGGTGCCGAGCGTAGGGACAGAATAGAATCCTGTTGCTGGCGCCAGCATAACGGTCTTTCCTTCGAACGAGAATTTTTCCAGTAGCCATTGACAGAATCGATCCGCATTGTCGATCGGTAAACGGGCGATGCAATAAAAGGCGCCACTAGGTTTTGGACAGAATACACCTTCCATGGCATTCAGTGCTTCAACTACGTAATTGCGACGAGCAACGTATTCGGCTTTTACATTTTCAAAATAACTGTCCGGTGTATCGATCGCCGCTTCTGCGGCTACCTGGCCGAACGATGGCGGACTTAGCCGCGCCTGTGCGAATTTCATAGCCGCAGCTATCAGTTCTTTGTTTCTGCTTACCAGTGCACCTATCCTGGCGCCGCATGCGCTATAGCGCTTGGAAACAGAGTCTAGCATGACGACGTTCTGCTCGATACCTTTGAGGTGCATGACAGAAAAGTACTTCTTACCGTCGTAGCAGAACTCTCGGTACACTTCGTCGGAGAACAACCACAAGTCATATTTCTGAACAAGTGTGCGCAAGGACTCCAGTTCTGCTGCTGTGTACAGATAGCCGGTAGGATTATTCGGGTTGCAAATAAGAATCGCTTTTGTTCGCGGGGTAATTAGTTTTTCAAATTCAGAAATAGGAGGTAAGGCGAATCCGGTATCAATCGTAGAACGAATTGGGACGACCTTGACACTAGCCTGCGTGGAGAAGCCGTTATAATTGGCATAAAACGGCTCCGGGATAATCACTTCGTCCCCTTCGTTCAAGGCGCTCATCATCGCGATTTCGATGGCCTCGGATCCTCCGGTTGTAATCATGATATCGGTATAGTCTAAAGCGATATCGTACTTCTGATAGTAGCCGGTAAGTTTCCTGCGGTAGGATTCGTTGCCGGCAGAGTGGCTGTATTCGACTACTTTGGCAGGATACGAGTGGATGGCATCCAGCATCACTTTTGGTGTTTCAATATCCGGTTGTCCGATATTGAGGTGATAAATCTGTATGCCATTTTTCTTAGCCTGTTCTGCGAACGGAACAAGCTTACGGATAGGCGATGCGGGCATATTCTGGCCTTTGTCGGAGATCTTTGGCATAATACAGGGGAAATTGTCGTTTTTAAAATAAAGAAGCCCTTCGTTGGAAGGGCTTCAAATTTAAGGAATAATGTCGAGGAAGATTACTTTTTCTCTTCGGTAGCCGGAGCTTCAATGTTTCCTTTGATGTGCAGTACTTTCTGACCGGATTTCGCGTTGGAGGAAATAGTAACGGTTTTGTCTTGCATTCCCATTTTACCGGCAGAATTGAATTCTACGTGGATAGTGCCTTTACCGCCTTTTGCGATAGGCTCTTTTGGCCATTCAGGAACCGTGCAACCGCAAGAACCTTGCGCTGAGGTAATAATCAACGGCTCTTTGCCGGTGTTGGTGAATACGAAATCGTACGTTACTTTCTCACCTTGCTTGATGGTGCCATAGTTGTACTCTTCCACTTCAAATTTCATTTCAGGGCCGTTGGCATTCTGCAGCACAGGGGCCGTAGTAGAGGACTGAGCAGTTGCTGCGAACATGGCAAAGCAAAACGAAGCTGCGAGGATAATCTTTTTCATGATAGGGGGGTTTGTAGTAGTGGTTTTGATGAATTTTAAGAGATCGATTACTTACTGTTTTCAAGGGGCATTCCGCCAGTTTTCTTGAAAGGTGTTGCCTGGTCCACCGGCTGTTCTTCGGTAGCTTCTACGACACCTTTGATGGTAAGTACTTTTGTGGCTGTTTTTCCGTTGGAGTCGATAGTCACCGTTTTAGTAAATGCACCGACACGTTTTGTGTCGTAGTGTACTTTGATGACTCCGGTCTGACCTTTCATAATCGGTTCTTTCGGATAAGTAGGTACGGTACATCCGCAAGAGCCTTTGGCATTAGAGATAATCAAAGGTTCTTTACCAGTGTTTTTGAACTTGAATTCACAGTTGCCGTCAGCGCCTTGTTTGA
>CAINVI010000017.1 GCA_903854075.1 Candidatus Pollutiaquabacter sp.
AGCATTGGCAATATTGGCGACTGAATACAGTATGATAGATCCGAACATCACCGAAAGCCGTCCCCGTTTATCACCTAAAACACCCCACAAAAAACCACCAATCAACATACCGGCTAATTGCCAGTTGAAAAGCAAAATCTCATTGGAAGCATATTGATCACCGCCTAAACCTAAGGCCAAGAGACTTTCTTTCTTTACAATATTGAATAAAATCATATCGTAAATGTCTACCATGTACCCCAATGCCGCTACTATAACTAATGGATGTAATAGCGACTTGATTCCACTGACTGAATTGTTCATGATTTTATAACTCGAATATCGTAAAGCATTCTACTACCATTACAACTCATCTACATAGTTCAACTCCCTGTGAAAGGAATCGCGCAACGAAAAGATTGCCCAGATTGCCAATGAAAAAGAAACCAAACCGACAATGGCTGCCGATGTAACTCTGGGATGGGACGAGAAGTCGGATAGCAATTCCGCAAGGAATTTGTAAAACAGCGTAAGTGGTATCACCGAACCGCGAACGAAATTGGGTACAGTGTTGGTGACGGTTGATCGGATGTTGGTACCGAACAATTCAGACGCCATGGTGACAAAAAGCGCCCAGTAGCCGGTAGCCGCACCCAGCAGAAAACACATGTAGTAGAACCAGTCGAGGTTTATGGTAATAGGAAATAAAAAGAACGTCGATAAGATCAGCGAAAAGAAAAGAAATGCAATGACTACTCGTTTTCTGGATTGTCGTACCTGACTGAATATACCGCTGAGTAAATCGCCCGCGGAAAGTCCGATATACGCATACATTACGGCGGTTCCTGTCTGGACCCCGACAATACCCATTTCAGTGGAGAGCGAAATGCACAACGCAATCAATATGCCGATAATGTACCAGACCGGTAATCCAATCAGGATACAAAAAATGTAACGGCGAACGAGGTGTCGTTTTTTCAGCAGGCCGAAAAAGTTACCCCGCCCCACGTCACTTTCTTTGACGGAACGGAACATAGCCGATTCAAAAGTACCGACGCGCAGTAACAGCAAGAAGATTCCAAGAGCGCCACCTACGATGTACGCCATTTGCCATCCGACGAGAGATGTCCCGCACCACTGATTGACAATGACCGCGAACGCTGCGCCTTGTTTGCCAACGATAGAAGCAAATACAGCACCGAGTGCACCGAAAGTGACAATCAGCATGGTGCCGTAGCCGCGGGATTCCTTCGACATCGATTCTACTACCAACGTAATACCGGCACCCAGTTCTCCGGCCAACCCTAAGCCAGCGAGTAATCTAATCAATGCATACTGGGGTAAGGTCTCCGCAAATGCATTGGCAATATTCGCCGAAGAATACAGAAGAATAGAACCAAAGAGTACCGATAACCGCCCCTTCTTATCGCCTAAAATCCCCCATAGCAGGCCGCCGATGAGCATGCCGGCCATTTGACAGTTAAACAGAAAAATCTCGTTCGACTCATAATTGACGCCACCAAGACCTAACGCTTCCAGACTCTCCTTCTTGATTACATTAAAGAGAATAAGATCATAGATGTCGACAAAATAGCCAAGTGCAGCTACAATGACGAGAACGTTGAACGGACTTTTTATCATCCGGGAAGGAACAGTCATACCGCGAAGATAGTAACCAAAAGCAGATCCGAATACCGATAACGGCGGAGAATTACCATTCTTCCTACGCTGCAATTAGTGTTTTCTGCGGACCTTCTGCAGGAATACAACGCATTAAGAAACGGTATCAGCACTATAGCCGTAAACGGCAGGGTTCTTACCTCCCATCGGGCGAACGTAGGAAGACAGCTGACCACGGTGGTGAATGATATCAAAGAAAAAGAACCACATCATATTCACACGCGGAAGGGTCAAGAACGATTTACCCTCAATGAGCAGTTCAACCGGTTCTTGTTCCCACTGCTGATCGGTAAGACCGGCCAGTGCAGCAGTGACCGCCGCTGCCAACTCTCCATATTGAGCAGCAGCCGCTGCGGAACTACCCACATCGTATTTCAACGTCTCGTCGCATTGTCCGGTAGTGGCAATTACTTTCAGGTCAACTGCATGACCGAGTAAATGTTCTACGATTTCATAAGCAGAGCGATTTACAGGATGAGGACGAAAATCGAGGCGCTCGGTAGGCAATGCCGCAATAAGCGCCTGAGTTGCTGCGAGCTCATTAGACCAGCATGCTTTAAAAAAATCGAGATTAGACATGGTTTGTTGAGTTTTAGGTAATCGATTGATTTACAGGGATGTGATAAAATTACGCAATTCGTTCACGAACAGCGCAAGGAAAATTCGCAGGGATGGACTATAAAGTTAAGTATTCTCACCCCTATTTTACAAGAATTCCTTGGAATTAGTGTGATTTTTTTGAATTTTGTAGGTAGACATAGTGGACAATATTATGTCAACCTGCGAAAACTAGATTAACGCGAATAAAATGCGGTGATTATAGCTGTATTCCATTTCCGTTTCTTCACAACTTACAATATCCACTCACTGCGCTTGCGTTGCACAGCATGAAATCAAAGGGCACCGGTACTAGCAAACTACAGGAACTACAACAACTCCCGTTGTCAGCGTTGTTGAGCATCAATAGCGGCCTGTTGCTTTACATTATGGATGCCGAGCTTTCTGAAATTGAATTTTCGGAAGGCGCAATTTCGCTGACCGGTGTAGAAACACGTGATGCATCCGTTTTCCAATCGTACCTCGATCATGACAGCCGCAAAGAATACTTGCGGGCGCTGAAACACGCACTCAATAACAAGGAGGCCTATTCCGTACAATATAAATTGAATCGTGCTGACGGAACTTCTGTTTGGATTAAGGATCAAGGAAAGGTAATCATCGGAAAAGACCAACAGATACTAGGGATCACCGCTACATTAACCGATATGACTTCTCAGCGCTTGCTGGAAGAAGATTTCAAGACAACACTTGAACTGGCGAAGTTCCCGATGGAAAACCCCAATCCGGTTCTCCGTGTTGATGAAAGTGGCCGTCTCGTATTTGCCAATCAATCTGCAGATTCCTTGCTGCAGTTTCTGGGACTATCAAAAGGCATTATCTATCATGATAAGCTGCTTACTTCCGTACGTTCAGCCATTACAACCAAAAGTAGCACCCGAATTGAATTACCGGTAAGTGATACGAAAACGTTGTTGGTGAACATCGTACCCTCTACCTCAGAAAAATACGTCAACATTTACGTCAGTGACATTTCCGAGATTGCTACGCTGGAAAACCAGTTGCGTCAGCACGTGATGGACTTGAACGCCGCGCTGAACAGTGTGGATGAAAAGATGATTCTGCTGGACGAGAACATGAGCGTATTGGCGTTCAACAAAATGGCCTTAGAGGGTGTCAAACGCTTCCTGGGAAAGAGTCTGAAGGTTGGCGGAAATGCTGAAAACTACCTGGACGAAAATCTCTTCTCTGCTTTCGAGGAACGATTTTACAAAACGCTTTCCGCCGGCGAAGCCACTACATTTGAGTTCGACTATCAGCCATCACCCAAAAAGAAATTCTGGTTTCGGGTCATGCTGAATCCGGTGCGTGACGAAGTAAACGACATGGTGAAGGGTATTTGTATCAGTGCAAAAAATATCACCGATACCAAAAACGAACTCGAACAGCTGGAAGGACTTAAATCGTTTTACGAATCCATCCTTGACAACATTCCGGCGGATATCGCCATCTTTGATGATCAGCACCGTTATGTCTATGTTAATCCGCAAGGAATTAAAGACCCCAACCTGCGTTCGTGGATGATCGGCAAGTCCGATTATGACTATTGTAAATTCAGAGGAATTGGAACGGCGATTGCAGATGAACGGCGACAACTCTTCCAGCGAGTACTGAACAGCAAAAAAGAAGAGCAAATCGAAAGTGAACATGTATTGGCGAATGGTGAAATAA
>CAINVI010000018.1 GCA_903854075.1 Candidatus Pollutiaquabacter sp.
ATTGGGACGGCACCCCGGAGACGGAGGAGAAGATCAAGCAGGAGACCAAAGCGACGATTCGTTGCATTCCGCTGGATGCGAAAGAAGAAGCCGGCGTTTGTGTCTATTCCGGACAGCCTTCTTCGAAGCGGGTGATCTTTGCGAGAGCGTATTAATTACTTGGTTCAATGTTTAAGGTTGAAAGTTCAAGATTAAAAGCGCGCTGAGCTTGTCGAAGCGCCCTCCTTCGACAAATTCAGCTCTCCATCCGAAAAGACGTAGTATATTAACAATTAAGGAACTCTAATTATTGAACTTTGAACTTTGAACCTTGAACTAACTAAAAAATGTCCAACGAAAAAATCCTATCGCTACTCAACGAGAAAGTTGCGCTAAAGCAGGAAGTGGCCCAGATTACGATGGCGGCTTTTGCTCGGTTGAAGACAACGTTGAAGCAGTTGTTTGACGAGTTGCAGGCGGCGGTGAAGAAGAGTGGCAAGGCTATTCCGATGGAGTACCGCGAGCGTGGCGACTACCAGGTAGAGTTGATGATTGCGGATGATTACATTGTGTTTCTGATGCAATCGAACGTTTTTACGTTTGACGGGGATCACGAGGTGTGGAAGAGTTCGTACGTGAAGGACGATCCCACGCGATCGTTTGTGGGGAAGATCTACGTGTACAATTTTTTGTCGGATTCTTTTTTGTTCAACCGTCCGAACGACATTGGGTATTTGATAGCGCGTATTTTCCTGAACAAGGAGAATCATTTTTTCGTGGAGGGGAAGCGGCAGCTGGGCTTTTTGTACAATGATTTCGCGACGGCGGAGTTTACGCCGGAGGCGATCCGTAATGTGTTGGATTCGGCGGTATTGTACAGTCTGGACTTCGATTCGTTTACGCCACCGTACGACCGGATCCAGCAGATATCGGTGGGCGAGGTGCAGGAAAGTTCATTACAGGCGAAGATTGCCACGGGCAAGCGATTAGGCTTTCGTTTTCAAGCAGATACAGGCAGCTTCTGAGGAATTATTTTTTTCTGCTTGTTTGGTTTTTTTGGAAGATTTCCTACTTTTGCACTCCCCAAAGAACAATGGCCCGTTCGTCTAGGGGTTAGGACACAAGATTTTCATTCTTGGAACAGGGGTTCGATTCCCCTACGGGCTACCATAGAGGAAAAACCGGTTTTTAAGCCGGTTTTTTTATTTTCAAAACCCTCAAATTTCGCTCTAATCCCACAAATTACGTCTATCAGGAGGCTGTTTTGGGGAGTTCGATAATTTGGGTTTTCAAAAACCAAATTTTCAGAAAAAGTCGAACGCAAGAGCACTTTTTTGTCACGGAGGCTCGCCGACTTGTAAATTTCGCTGAAATTCGACAAAATTTCAATTCCGAGTTCGAACTCTTTCCGAAAGGGTTTCGGCGTATTTCCCTGGATAGCTAACGCCGCTTTCAGGCCCTCGATCTCCTCTTTTTTCGCGCCTTTCATCCGCTTGTAATCGTCCTGATCGATGTCGCCGAGGAGAAACTTCTCGTCGATTTTCAGCAGCAGTTCTTCAGCAAGATTCAATCGCTCTTGATATTGCTTGCGCTCTTGAATTAGTTCTGACTGAGTCTTTAGGCGGCTCTGCTTATAGCTCTTCATCAAGACATCCTTCCACTCCGCGCTCAACTCGATATCACGCAGCAGCTTGAAAAGCCCTTCTTCGGCTACATCCGGACGGCAACGGAATTTACAGCCGTTGCTGCAGTGGTAATACGCGTGGCGCTTGCCGGAATACGATGTGGACTTGCTGGAACGTAGCTTACGACCACAGCGTGGGCAATCCATCAAGCCGTGTAAGGGAAAGTCTTCCGATAAGGTAATGAGAGGGTCCCATTGTCTCTTTTTGTGTCTGTTGAGTCGTTCCTGAACACGATAAAAAAG
Source organism: Candidatus Pollutiaquabacter sp. (assembly GCA_903854075.1). Taxonomy (GTDB): domain Bacteria; phylum Bacteroidota; class Bacteroidia; order AKYH767-A; family 2013-40CM-41-45; genus Pollutiaquabacter. The sequence goes on from CAINVI010000018.1 coordinate 1,907, forward strand.
TTCTTCGTCAACCAATGGCGGGTGTAAACCTCTTACTATTCGTTCCGGTTCGTTCATGTGCGCTTTAATGGTTATCAAGCCGAGGTAGGCGGTGTTGTGCAACATTCTCCAGAAGTTGTTGCGACAGCATTTCATTCCTTTTGCATTCATCATGCGTCGAATCTCTTCGATGTGGAAACGACCAGTAGCATATAACTCGAACGATTCCTGTACGAGATGTGCTACATTACTCGGAACAATGATGGGCTTGTTCCTGTCGTCGCGTGTGTTGCGGTATCCGATTGGAGCGCCGCTGACCCAACGACCTTCACTCATAGCGCGACGCATACCTTGCAACGTATTCATGGATCGGCGATCGTTTTCGATTTCGGGGGCAGTGAGGTAGATGCTCAACATCATTTTCTGTTCCGGAACCGATGGATCGATGTATTGATCTACCGCTTGCGCTTCCACGTTCATTTTCTTTAGTAGGCGGATCATGGTCAGTGCGCCTTCAGCATTTCGGGAAAAACGATCCCACTTGACGAAAAGGACCTTTCGAACGTTTTTATTTTGCTTCAAGTAAGCAAGGAGTTTGTTGAACTCCGGCCGTTCAAAGGTTTTCGCCGAATAATCTTCCTGAAAGTGGCGGGTGATGATGAGGTTGTTAGAACTGCAGTATTGGTGAAGGCGTTCTAGTTGTGCGCGGAGGCTATAGCCTTTTTCGGCCTGTTCGTCGGTAGAGACGCGGGTGTAAATGATTACTTCTTCCATGGTGATTTTAATTTTTGAGACCGTTGGAGGTCGATGTGTAATTGAATGTCGATGAGCGTATTGATCAGTTGCATAGCAGCTTTGATCTCTTCGTCCGTGTAATAAACGTTGTGTTTGGCAAGGATGGTTTTTACTTCTTCATGAGATAGCATTTCAAATTAAGTATTCCGCTTGCTCCCTGTTTTTCAGGGTAGCAAACGAAGTAGGTATTCAGCTCCTGGTGTAGGATGCCATGGGTTGGGTTTATAGCTTTATACTGGTTTCGCGTTCGATGGCGACCACTTTTCCATCTTGGGTGATCACTTCTATGCTGTGATATCCGCGTCGGTTGATCATGTCGGTTAAGGTGATTCCGTTTTTTACTTGGAGACGTTCTTTTCCGTAGATCATCTTTGGACTATCCTTATCCATTTTGATAGATATCTCCGTGTATTTTCCGGAACGCAACAAATCGAATATTTGAAGCTCCTTTTCAG
>CAINVI010000019.1 GCA_903854075.1 Candidatus Pollutiaquabacter sp.
GTTCCTAGGCCTTTCTGGCTCTCAAGATGTAGAGATCCGCCCATCAGTCGAGTTAATTCACGACTGATGGTTAAGCCAAGTCCACTTCCGCCGTATTGCCGGCTCACCGAGTTGCTTTCTTGCCGGAAACTTTCGAATACCTCTTCGATTTTATCCTGATCAATACCGATGCCGGTATCTTCTATGATAAAACGCAACTGCACATCTTCTCCCTGTGCGCGTTGCAAGAGGACCGTGCAATCGACAGAACCTTCTTCTGTGAACTTTACGGCATTACCGCCAAGATTGAGCAGTAACTGATTTAAGCGAAAAGGATCCCCAACCAATATTTCCGGGACATCATCCGACAGTTCGCAGCGGAAGGAAATACCTTTTTCTTCTGCCTTGAACGAAAGAATGTTTTTTGCTTCCTGCATGAATTTCCGTGGACGGAATCCTACCTTTTCAATTTCAAGCTTTCCAGCTTCTATTTTGGAGATATCGAGTACATCATTGATGATCACCAGCAGATTGTTGGCGGCCGAGATAATTGATTGCAGTAACTCGTCTTGTTTTTTGTCTTTGATCAGCCCGGACAAGTGACGGCTCATGCCCATGATCACATTCATCGGTGTTCGGATTTCATGCGACATGTTGACCAGGAAATTCTCCTTGGCTTTGGAGGATTCCTCGGCTTCCTGACGCGCGCGCTTTAGTTCCAGTTCCATGCGCTTGCGCCAGGTAATTTCAAGGTGGATACCGATCGATCCGGTGATGCGTCGTTGTGTATCGTACAGCAGTGCTTTACTGACCAGAAGCCATTTACTTTCTCCGGTACGATCTGTAATTTCTATCTCATAGACATCCGTGATGCCGCCGTGTCTTCTCTTTACGCGGAAAGAGGGTTCGAAATTCGGATTTCGTTCCTTGAGTACGTCGGATAACTGTTTGCCCGTCAGGTACGACAAGTCGTAGCCCGTCATTCGGGTAAAGCTGTTATTGCAGAAAACCACGTTGTCTTCGTTGTCAAATTCAACAAGACCGAGGTCCATATTTTCAATAATACCGCGATATTTTTCTTCACTCCAGCTCAGTTTGAGTATCGCTTCTTTCTGCTCCGTGATGTCTTCTTCAATGGCAAAAAACTGTTCGATATTTCCTTCGCTGTCCAACAAGGGCTGACCGTTGATCCGAATCCAGTACGGTTTGCCCGACTTTGTATAATTGACCAGTTCGCAGGTGAAATCCCTGCCGTTTCTAATCTGGCTTCCAATGTAGCGGATGGTGTTCTGATCGCTGAGTTCACCCTGCAGAAAACTACCCGGCTTTTTGCCTTTGATTTCCTGTAAGTGGTAACCGGTTACTTTTTCGAAAGCTTTATTCACCCATTCAATTTCACCGACACGGTTGGTGACGATGATGGAATTGATGGTTTCTGTTGCAATCAATGAAAGCTGCTTAAGCTTTTTCTGCTGTGCTTTAAAACGATCGAGGACTTCCTTCAGATCGTTCATTCCGATTTCGTTTGTTTTCAGAATATGCAACAAATCGATAATTGGATCATGAATGGCAAAATCGTTGATGTTCAATCCGATTTCGTTTACAGCATCAAGAGAATCAAACCACGGCGATCCGATGAAGATCAGTTGTTGTTGTGCTCCTTCCGGCTGGTAAAATTGTCCGCGTATCTTTATCGACGGTGTACTTTTGGAGTCGATAATAAAAAGCGAATCTTTATTCGCAACAATCTGTTCGAATGTAGGATCAGTAATGTATGGGCGATGGATGGAGAACCACGTGTTGAAGGAGTCTCCGGATTTTAAGGGCACTGTTTTAACCAGTGATGACCCCGCTGAAAGTACCCTTCCGTTGTTGTCCAGCAATAAATGGAAGGGGAAAAGGTGCCGGAAGTCGTTATTAGAAAGAAGGATATTGTTGTCTAACATAATTCGTTACCAACTCACACGGAAAATCTCGTGGTCCGATCCGCTGTTGCGGTCGGCAATCAATTCGATGGTTGTTTCGGTTTGGTACAATTTACTTAATCCCTGTAGCAATCCGCGTACAAACTCCTGCAGCCCTTGTCGCTTGGAGAAGTAATGGACGTCTAGTGAATTTTCTTTGCTGTCTGAAATACGGAATTCCGGTGGAGTCAATTTCGGATACAACAACATGATTCGGCTGTGGAATTGCGGCAGATTATGCAAGAAATCGCGTAGGTTGTTTCCGCCAGCTTCCATCAATCCGCCATATTTCTTTTTCCCGACTTGCAGCACCCAGTATTCGCCCAGCGCCACCATAACTTTTCCAATATCCATATGGAGTTCTTCGGAAGCAGCAATGGCCAGTTTATAGGTGATGTCGTCGTCGTACGGTTCCGTACTGATGAAAAAGTCGACATCAATACCGGCGCGGGTGCGCACAGCTTCCCATTTCTCGGCACCGAAATTTTGGGTGATCAGTTCTTCGACAGCTTTGTTTACGATTCCGTACATGAATGAAATATACGAAGTATTTTATAGGTTAATCATGATTGATGAAAGATTCTGCCGAATACACCGAGCGGCAGCTTGTCGCCTTGGGTAGAGTTGAGGTATAATTCACCGGTTTCGGTGTTTTTACGATGATCTAGCAGATTGTCGATAATCAATGATGAGAATCCGAGCGAATAGGTATTCAGTAACAGGAAGTGCTCTTTTTCGTCCAACAGCTGTAGAACATGCTTCATCATGTCGTTGATCATATCTTCTAGTTTCCATTTCTGCCCTTCTGTTCCATGGCCGTATGCCGGTGGATCAAGAATGATACCGTGGTATTTTTTTCCGCGTTTTACTTCGCGTTTTACAAACGTGAAAGCATCTTCCACTACCCAGCGAATATCCGAAAGGTCACTTATTTCCATGTTTTCGCGCGCCCAGGTCACCACTTGCTTGATCGAGTCAAGGTGTGTTGTGTCAGCGCCGGCAGCTTTAGCAGCCAGGGAAGCGCCGCCGGTGTAGGCGAACAGATTCAGGACGCGCGGTGATTCGGTTTTTAACGACCGTACGCTTGAATAGATATAGTCCCAGTTAGCGGCCTGCTCGGGAAAAATCCCAACGTGTTTGAAGGAAGTAAGACCCAGCCGAAAGTTGATCTTCGGACCTGCTAGCGGATGACTGTTGGCTAACTGGTAGCCGATTTTCCAGCGGTCGTGCATATCCCGCAGTTTTTTCCAGGTGCCGGAAGAAGAGGAGTTCGGCACAAAACGAACGTGTGCCCGCTGTTCCCATTCCCGTTTTGATAACCGGGTATCCCAAAGCGCTTGTGGTTCGGGACGAATCGTGATGAAATTTCCAAAGCGCTCCAGCTTTTCAAAGTTTCCGCAATCGATCAGCTCGTAGTCTTTGAATCCGGTGGGCGTAAGCAGCAGCATAGGTGTCGGTTTACGCGGTACCGTGGGAAAGGATACGTCCCCAACGTAAAGATTGCCGGCAAAAATGCAGATTTCAGGGTGGCAGAAATAGCCGCGTCAACCGGTGAAAAACAATGTGTATTCTTTTTAAAAATATTCGGCAGTCAGCCCGTATTTATATCATCATTTTTATAATTTCAGCCTCAAATTAACTTAACTGATACCCATGAGCCAGGAAATGAATATTGAAAAAATGATGCAAAAGCTTGAAAATCAGCAGCGACTCATCCAGCAACTGACTGAGGAGAACGAAACCTTGTACCAGCAGTTTAATCACCTGATGGTCCGAAACAACAAGTTGCTTCAGCGGATTGATGATCAACAGCGCATCATTGATGACATGCACCTGCGCATGGAGGAGTTGCAACTGATCAGTCATAACCAACTTCGTCTTAACGATCGCTTACGTTCCGGGGCTCCGGGCTTACGTGCGGCGACGCAACCTTCCGGCGACCTGGACCTGGAATCGCTTTACCAGCGTTGGAAATCCTATCCCGCTCAAGTCAGTCAGAATGCACCGAATCTCCGAAAGCAGGTGTTGATGCTCGGATTGTTGCTCAAAAACGGATCGATGAGTGCTGCCGAATTATTTGCTGCCTGTGAAGTGGGCGGCGTTACCGGCGCGCGTTATGTGTCGTTGCTCAAGAAATTCGGATTGATTCACTATTCCGGTGCCCGCAAAAAAGGCCGCTACGAACTGACGCCTTCCGGCAACCGTTTTGTTTCCGCCACACCGCCATTACCGCTGGCAGCTGGAAACGTGGTAGCATCGGAAATGCCTGAAGGTATTCCGCTGCGTAAAAACGTGACGGTGAGCCGTCCGATAGAGGAGTAAGAGTAGGCGATCGTGTTAGTGCGTATCCCAAGATAAATTCTCCTTTCCGCGGGTATATTGGTAACTTCGCCTCCGGTTACGATTCTATTCAAACAGCAATTATTGTATGACTTCTCGACCTCGCGTGCGCTTTGCGCCAAGTCCTACCGGTCCTTTGCATATGGGCGGCGTGCGCACGGCCTTATACAACTACCTCTTCGCCCGGAAGCATGGCGGTGATTTTATTCTGCGTATCGAAGACACAGATCAGCAGCGCTTTGTGCCGGGTGCAGAAGACTACATTATTGAAGCCCTCAAGTGGTGCGGCATATCGCCCAACGAAGGTGTAGGTTTCGGTGACGGACCGTTTGCTCCCTACCGTCAAAGCGAGCGAAAGGCGATGTATCGCCAGTATGCTGAGCAGTTGATTGCTTCCGGACACGCTTACTATGCGTTCGATACTCCGGAAGCCTTGGACGAAAAAAGAAAATCACTGGAAGCACAAGGCTCAGCATTCTCCTATAATGCAGTGACCCGGATGAATCTGACTAATTCGCTGGTGTTATCAGCGGAGGAAGTCCGTCAACGTCTTAGTGCCGGCGAACACTATGTGGTACGTATGAAGATTCCGGCCGGTGAAACCGTGCATGTGAAAGATATCATTCGTGGCGATGTATTCGTAGAAACGGCGCAGCTGGACGATAAAGTTCTTTTCAAAAGCGATGGTATGCCGACATATCACCTCGCCAATGTCGTAGACGATTATCTGATGAAGATTACGCACGTCATTCGGGGAGAAGAATGGCTGCCGTCAGCACCGTTACA
>CAINVI010000020.1 GCA_903854075.1 Candidatus Pollutiaquabacter sp.
CGTGGAACGATATTTTCATAGATAAAGGAGCAGAAGAGTCCGACTTTCTGCTTCGAAGTTACTAAAATTTAAGGTCTGGAAGTTTACCTTTCTTGACTTTCCTACCTTTGTGGTATATATTGACAATATGTTGAAATTGGATATCCTGGCTTTTGCCGCCCACCCTGATGATGTTGAATTGACTTGCGGCGGTACTATTTTACAGGAAATTAAGCGGGGTAAGAAAGTAGGGATCGTCGATTTGACAGCGGGCGAATTAGGTACCCGGGGAAATAAGGAGTTACGAGCGAGCGAAGCAAAAGCGGCAAGTGAGGTTCTCGGTATTACGGTCAGGGAGAATCTTGGTATGAAAGATGGATTCTTCGCCTTGGATGAGGCAAATCAATTGTCCATTATTCGGATGATCAGGAAGTACAGGCCCGAAATAATACTGTGCAATACCCCGTCGGATCGTCATCCGGATCATGGAAGGGCGAGCACGCTGGTTTCCACGTCCGTTTTTTTGGCGCGGCTTCCCAAAGTCATCACCTCACTGGATGATGTGGAACAATCGGCCTGGCAGACGCGCGCAGTGTATCATTATATTCAAGACAGGTATCATCGTCCGGATTTTGTTGTTGATGTAACGGATGTTTGGCCGCAGCGGATGGACGCCGTTACTTGTTATTCTTCTCAGTTTTATAATCCGGATTCCACCGAGCCTGAAACACCAATCTCTTCCCAGTTGTTTTGGGAATTCCTGGATGCTCGCGCAAGAGAATTTGGAAAGTCTATCGGGGTGAAATACGCCGAAGGTTTTCTAGTGGAGCGCGTTCCTGGCGTTAAGGATCTTTTTCAGCTCTCGTAAGGTAGCTTTCTTGCGGTCGGTCAAAGACCGGCAGTAGATACTATAAAAAAAACGGCCGTCCTTTAGGACAGCCGTTTTTTGTTGGAGCAAATTGCTGATTAACGAACAATCATTTGCTTCGTCACCTTCGCTTCGTTGGTGATGATGCTGTAATTGTAAACGCCGGTAGCAAAGTTTGCGGTGTTCAGATTGATGGTGTTCAAGCCAGCGCCGAAACCACGGAAAGATTCGGTATAAACGGTCTTACCAACGATGTCAGTCACCTGCAGCACCACTGAAGATGCTTTGGTGAGGGTAACGTTGATAGACGTCATGCCGTTAGCAGGGTTCGGATAGTTCTGAGAAACCGTAAAGTCAGCAGATTTAGGTTTGCCGCCGATTCCAACGGTAGCTGCTTCCACTTTCGCGAATACCATGTTAGAAGCACCAGCGCTGCTGTTGTTGATCTGATCGCAAGAACCTGCGGTGTAAAGGCTGTTGCCTGGCTCTGTATCGCGCATGTAGAGAACGTATACGTTGTTGTCAACGTCGCGTGCGAGGTCAGCAAATACAGCTTCTTCTGCTTCTCCATTGCCGCCGGCAGCCAGGGAAGGAACGATGTCATAAGGATAGGTCCAGTTAGCACCGCCATCGTTGGAAGTGATAATGTAAACGTGACGGCGTGCCTGGTTAGATCCCGGCGTGAAGGTGGTGGTGTCACACTCTTCGCAAAGCGATTGATAAGAGACGTACAAGGTGCCGTTAGCGTCAATACCGGCAGATGGCATATGAGAAATACCACCACCGCCATAATAACCGATGTCCAGCGTACAGGTTGATGCAGGCAGATCGAGGGTGTCGTTACCGTTTGCATCAATTGCCTGAGCGATCAATTCGTATTCGTCAGAACCCATGGACTCGTTCCAGTAGAGCAAGCCATCCGTGTACGGATAGTAGCTGTAGGAGTCGTCGGTGGTGTCATCGTTCATGTAATACATTACACTGAACCAAACGTGGCACTGGCCGTTGTTGTCGATCAAAACGTGAGCGTCTTCGCCGTTACCAAGGATCGGATCAGCAGCTCCGTCGAGGTCGGTGTCAGGAGTCAATGTGGTGGTTTCGTTGAAGAGTGGCAGTTCGCAAGTCTGGATGATGGTTTTCGTCCAGGTGTTACCACCGTCTGTAGACTTCAGCAAACCTACATCTTTGAAAGCTCCGCTGTAAGCGATGGCAACAACACCATTTTTAGCATCGATGGAGTAAGAGTCGCCGCCGAAACCGGTGTAGAAGGTAGAGTCGATCGCAGGAATGACTTGCTTGAAGACACTCCAGGTCGCACCACCGTCGTTGGAACGGTTGTAGTAGATTGGACCATCCTGGCCGTCAACGGCAACACCGCTAACGCCGGAACCCTGCCAGATAGCGTGTACTGTATCGCCATCAGCTGTTGCTTTAGCCCAGGTGTCGGTATTACCCGATCCTCCAGCCAATGCGGTGGTAGAGCCCGTCCATGCGCCGGTACCTTTGGTAGGACGCCAGTTCAGGTGCATACCAGTACCCCAGTGGCAGATGGACATTTCTTTACCGGTAGAGGTAACTACGATATTGGTGAAACCGGTACGCGTAGCACCTTCGGTACGTGCAGGTGTGCTGGTCAAACCAGGACCGTTACCGCTGATTGGATCATACCATCCGTTGATCCACAGATTAGGATCGTTCGGATCGTAATAGTTGTAACCGGTACCACGGTCAGACCATGGAGAAGCATTTTGAGAAGAGTAGGTCCATGCAGCAGAAATGGTTCCGTCATCGTTCTTAACAAGACGGTTGCTGATGGTTCCGTTCGTCTGCAGATCATAGGCGCTGAAACCTATTACAGCTTCTTCCACAGTGGTGGTACGCAGGGCAGCGCCGGTAGGGTTAGCAACCGGTGAAGTGTACGTACGAGCTTGTACGTTAGCAAACGGAATGCCGTTGTCCATGAGTTCCGAAGTCTTCATGGCCGGAACTTTGACGTCGCGATGCTTAGCATCTACGTTCGCCACGCGAAGACCTTGAGGCAGACGGGAATTGATTTGCTTTTGCTGAGCAACTGCCGTCAGACCCAATGCCATCGTCAAACATACTAGTAAACCTTTTTTCATTTCTGAGATGGATTAGTTGAGTTAGTGATTTTTGGTTATTCGTTGGAACAAATGTAATTAATAGAAATACAACGGCCAATTCATCATTGTAGGTTTTTGTGCTCATAATGAGCGTTTTCTGTCATGGTAAAGTCAAAAAATGTCACCCATAGCGGGAACTTTTGCGAAGTGCTCAGTTGCCTTTTACGACGAAATGGCCTTTTTGTAGAGGGCGGAAAATTCTTCTGCAGCACCGGAAATACTAAATCTTGCCGCGGCATAATCGGCCAGCTTTTTAGCGGAGTACTGTCGATGCGATGAAATCATCGTTCGGATAGCATCCGTGAGCGCATGGAGGTTGTCGGTCGGGATTAAAATGCCGCACTCTTCCGTTACGATTTCCTCCGGACCGCCGCAACGCGTGGCGATGACCGGTATGCCGCAGGAAAGTGCTTCCGCACAAATGAGAGAAAATGTTTCGTGTCGACTGTTCATTACCAGAAAGTCTGAACGGAGAAGTTGCCGGTAAACGCCCTGGTTATCCAATTTCCCGTCAAAGAAAACAATACGATCCAGTACGCCCAGCGATGCGGCGAGTTCCTTCAGTTGGCACTCATCGGGACCGCCGCCAACGATACGCAATTCTATGGAGTCGTTAGTCGCAGCAACATCAGAAATCGCCCGAATTACGTCCGAGATATTTTTTATCTCATCCAGCAAATCAGCTACAACTAAAATCCTTGTTTTCTCGTGATCCGTTTTTCGAGAGGTGAGGTCGGCAACTTCTACGGTGTTCCGGATGATCTGAATATCTCGGCAAGAAGAAAATGAACGAATCCGATCGGCCAGTACACTTGATACAGCACTAATGGCGCGTGCTCTCCGAAATATGCGTCGGATCAATCTGATTTTAATCGAAGGGTATGCACTGATTTTACCACTCAGGAAACCTGACCATTGTTCACTGTAAACGTATGGGATATCATGAAATAATTGTTCGTACCATACTAGCAGTACAGTGCGTAGAAAAATATAGGGATGAAACAGGTCGGGGCGGAAACCGTTGGTAGAATACAGGGAAACATCCTTTTTAAATTTCTGCCAGCAGCGGAAGTATCGCCAGGCGTTTATTACCGGCCCAAAAATTCCGGTGTTGACGCGATAATAATACCTGAACTCACGAAGGCCGTCAACGGTGGTCTCTTCCTGATACGACAACTTTCCTGGCTGAGCATAAAAAACAACGACATTGTTATTCAGCGCCATCGCACGGGCATGTTTTTGAATAAAAACGCCCAACTGCGGATCGGTTGCATTCGGATACCAACGCGGTAGCAGGAGAATATTCAGCCGTGGTGTGCTCATCCGTTTTGGTTTATTCGAATGGTACGGAAATTAAGTCGCAGAGAGTTGCCAATTACCATTACATCTGATAGTGCCATGGATAATGCTCCGATCATTGGACTGAGATAACCGGCAGCTGCAAAAGGAATGGCGATGATGTTGTAAAAGAATGCCCAGAACAAATTCTGTCGTATGGTAGTGTACGTCATCTTGCCAATGGCCAGGGCACGTAATAAACTGTCAAGCTCCTGCTGATGAAGCAAGATAACCTGCGCCGATTGAATGGCCACGTCAGTAGCTGTGCTAAGC
>CAINVI010000021.1 GCA_903854075.1 Candidatus Pollutiaquabacter sp.
ATCCGATATCTTTGGCAGTGGATCCGATCCGAAAATACCCCCAGCAATTTTCTCGGTGCGGGAAATATCCGCATAGTCAATGAATATAATATCCTCTGTAGCGTATTCAATGGCTGCCAGATTCATTACATACCAGTAAAATGCATTTCGATCCAGTCGGTCAGTTATTCGCTCATCACACCAGTCGAAATTCTCTATCAAACCGCTTTTGCGTACTTCACGTAGAAAATTATCCCAGTTCATTCTGTATTCAAATCCTACCGATAGGAAATCCCAGTTTGTTCGTAGAACTGAAGTAAGCACTTGGTAGAGATCGCGCACAATTACGATAGTCAGATCCGGTTTTAACAACGGTACAATGGCGCGGATGCGACCATTTCCTCGGATAAATTTAGTCACGATATGACCTTCTGGACTGGACAGGTCACTCAGGAAATTTCTATGCCTTTTACTGAATTGATCGGGCGATGTCGCCAAATTAGGCGAAGAGGCGTGGTGGTAAAGCCCTTCGTAGTTGATGATACTGGTCTTCCGGTTAAGCCAAAAATACGGCTCGTAATTGATCCAGGCGCTGCCATTTTGCTTAGCAAGCAAGTACGACAAATACAGTTGGACGGCTTTTGTTCCGGATCGGCCGACGCCGAAAAGTAAAATATGCATGTCTTTCATGATAAAAATTTCAATTTTTTACAATTAATCTTATTTTTTCTCTAATACGATCCAGAATAGAACCTCGCCCTTCGTTGAATTTTACCGTTAGTGCAAAATTGTCTGCTATCCGATTTACAGCGATGTTATCCGGAGCTTTTATTTGACTAATAGTATGAGCTTTCATAGCTGATAACCTGGAGTAATTGTAATTGGTATTGGTGGCATCACTTCCAAAGCCGATGTTGCTAACAAGATTCATGGCCGGCGTAATACCTAGTTTACGATTTGACCAAAGACTGTAATACCAAGCATAATCCCAAGTGTCTATTTCATGACGTTTAGTTCTGGTTAGCAAGCCGTAATAGGTATCTCTCCAAGTTGTTTTTTCCGTTACATGCAATAATTTATCCTCCGCAATAAAAGCATCCAAGTCTTTCATCGTGCCGTCAAATAATTTCCATGATTTTCCCCAGGTGGCCCAGCCCCAAGGGTGGTAAATGTTGGAAAAATAATAAGAATCCTTAATGCCTTTTGTTTTACCTAATAAGAAGTTAGATCCGTTGATGTGAGCGATCCTATCATCATTACGGTATTTTTCCAGCATATGCTCGCAGAAATGAAAAAAACTAATAGAAGGCAAGCAATCGTCTTCAAGGATGATTCCTTCTTCCACATTATTGAAAAACCAGTTTACCGCATCTGGAATGGAATCACGCAGTCCCATATTCTTTTCGCGAAACAAAGTATGAACTTCACATGGCCAATCGGTTGCTGTAGCTACTGCACGTGTAGTTTCACACGCTGCTTTATCTCCTGGTTTTTCTGAATTAGGTCCATCAGCTGCCACGAATAATTTTTCAGGCCGCATCTTACGGATTGCTTCGAATACGCGTCCGGTATGTTCGGGCCGGTTGTAAACAAGGAAAAGTATCGGCGTTTTCATGCTCTACTTTAATTTTGTTCGGCCGTTAATAGTCGATCGTTTGCTTCCTGTACAATGCGAATAAAGTTATCGGCATAGGCAGCTATTCTTTTGGGTAATTCTTCTCTTGCGGACATCTCCATTATAACATCCGGTCCAGGTTGAAGTTCGTTCCACCTTTTTTCAAGAATTTCGGCTAATTTATGAGCGTCTTTAGGCGCAAAGAAATCGCAAGAAGGAGGATTTTGTTCCCGATGGACTTCTATATCTGAAAGTATCGCGCGTTTACCGATAGATTTTGATTCTTCTACAGTGGTGCTCCATCCCTCAAATAGAGAAGGATTAATGATAGCGATACACTGCCGGATAAGGAGAAGCACGTCGCCATGATCAACCATGCCAAGGATATGTAACTGATCCGCAAGTCCCCACTCCTGTATACTACTTTTCAACTCTTCAATATATTCAGGATTCCTGTAATCGCTCATGTTACCGGTGAATACGATTTTAGGATGAACTCCGCGCTCCTTTAACTTACGAAGAGCTTCCAAAACCGTCATGTGGTTCTTGTGTTTCCAGAACTGGTTGGGTAAGTAGAAGAACTTTTCGGGGATCTTATATTTTTCTAGGAGAACGGATGGATTCTTTTCCCAGATATCTTCCGGAACATTGGATACGAAATTGGAAACGCTGCTTTTTGAAAGATGTTCCGGCGAAAATTTTGCAAGATC
>CAINVI010000022.1 GCA_903854075.1 Candidatus Pollutiaquabacter sp.
AGTCAATCGATTCACTTCGGCAAAAGTCGTACTGTCGAGTGTCACGGAATTCTGATCAATCAATACACTGTACTCGAACCGAGCGTGATTAATCCTAACGGTATCGGAAGCAATCTTAGCATGATAGCCGAAGCCTCCCTCCAGGTCAACCAACCCACGCAATTGCACTTCTTTTCTATCTCCTTCCAAGCCATTGAGTACGACGTGAAGTGAATCAAAACCCATGGTGGCGCCAATTAATGGTTGAAGCAACGGGAGTCGATGCTGACCGGTCATCGGATAAACCGTCACATCGAACGCACGCTTCCGTTGATGAAAACTACCCAGCATTTTCCAGGAAGCACCGGCGGATTGATCAATCAACGTTCCATGCAACTCATCCGCGGTAGCGACAAATTCAGTGACGGCGAGGTCAGCATTCAAAGTATCTGAACGGAGTTGCAACCGTAAGTCGTGCAATTCGGCCTCTTGCGGCGCCAAATCAAATACGCGAATAAGCGTGGAGCGTACTTTTCGTGCCAAATCAGAACCATCCGTTGACCGTGTCGACTCTGCAGCAGAAGAATCGTTCAGATTTTTTAACCAACCGGAATAATTACAACGGCCGTTTACGCATTGCAAGCGGAGCAGCGCCCTATCAACAGCCACTTTACTCAGTTGTAGCCGTCCCACAATCATCGGTAGCAAAGAAGGTCGGACTGCTATTTTATCGATAAACAATAACGTATCCTGTTCCGGCGCGAGCACCAACACTTTGTCCAAAGTAACGGTAGCCAGTCCGGTAAAACCCTTATCGCCTACAGCAAGGGTACATCCTGTCTTTTCTTTGATTTTTGAGCCTACCTTTTCAACGGCCCAACCCAATAGTCCGTTGCGCAAAAGGAAAAACAGAAATAGCAGTACGGCCAAAGCGATTGCCACTACCTTAAATACCCGCTTTATTTTTACCATAGCCGACACAAATATCCGTAAAAACAAGAATGTTTAACGTGCCAATTCATACACATTCCAACGTTAATAATTCAATTCCCGTTGAAAAAGGAGTTTCGCGCACACCTTCTATCTTGTAACTCGTCCATGAGAACCATGTGTAACCCATTTTACGTGCTGCTAGCGCTGCTCTTGTTTTTGTCAAGCGGAAACCTGCGTGCCGAATTTACATCGGCCTACCATAACCAGCAACACATTGAACGGCTCGAGTCTCTTCGTGCCAAAGCTGCCAATCAAGTCAGTAAGAACCTTAATAGGTTTGGATTGGAAACACTGAAACAGTACGATATTCTTTCAGACACGCTGTTCGCAAATGAACTGCGCGATACGGTGGCGGGGATTGAAGAAGCATTCGAACGTAAATCTGCTTCGACTCAACAAGAAATTGCTACTAATCGTGGCGCCATTTCCCAAAACGACATACAGCAAGCTGAAGCCCAAACCAGGTTCTTTAGACTTTTCCGTAAATCCTTACTCGCCCTCGGTGTCTGGTTGCTTATTGTTTTTATCATTATCCGTATCCGTAATAAAAATGTTCGAAGATCTGAGGCAGCTCTGGCTGTTATCAAATTACAATCCCAACACATCTCTTCTTCTCATGCTTCAGGATCAGCAGCACTTATTAAACTGGATGAATCAAGTACTGTGTTCGCCGAAAAAGCCAGCGAACTGGCCGACGTCATCACTAGATTAGGCACTTATCATGAGCAGTTACCGGCAGGAAATCCTGCTATCGATACCGTAGTCGCCTACTTACCACAATTAGAAAAAGTCGCCACAGCTCTCCACCGTGAAGCCGAACTTACGCAGCGCTTTGCAAGTCAGCGGTTGGAGGCTGAAAGTGAAAAAGTCAATACCTCTGTCAATACTGTATGCGACCAGATTATGGAAATTGCGTATCGCGGACATTGTTGCGACCCGAATAATCCGTTCACCTGTACTATCACACGCGATCTTGAAAAGAACCTTCAACCGATGCAGGTACTTCCGATACAACTGGGTGCCGTGTTACTGAATGTACTCGACAATGCATTTCTTGCTGTAAAAGACCGTGCTGCGAAAGGTGAAAAAGGATACGAGCCTAAAGTAGCCATCAGCACACGAATACTTCCCCGTTTTTTGCAGATTCGCATTAAAGATAACGGCGACGGTATTCCGGAGTCTATTCGGGAAACTGTTACCACACCGTTTTTCACTTCACGTCCGGAAGGTCGCGGCGCAGGTATTGGGTTATCCGAAGCGAAACGAATTCTCACCCAATTGCAACAGGGAGAATTAGTCATCGAATCCGAAACCGGAAAAGGAACGGATGTTTACATCAAATTATTCCGCTGATATGGTAAAACGATTTTTTTTACTGCTGCTGCTGGTCAACGTATCCTCGATGTGCATCGCTGATATAGACCCAGCGTTCATGGATGAAATCCGTAATAAAACATCTTCAGCCGTCACCAAGCCGGAGGATTTGGACCGATTACTGAACCGCTTACGTGATACTCCGCTGGCGGAAGGCGCTGACTATCGTAACAAGATTACCGCCTATCAATTGATCAGCGACAGCTACGCGAAGCGAAATCATTTCCGTCAGGCGTATACGACCTACCTCCAATACCTCGAACTTAAAGAGCAATTGTTTCGGGAGCGAATGACTACCGCTATCAGTACCGCACAAAGTTCATCGGAATCAAGGCAATTAAAACTTACGGAAGAAGAAAAGACCACAGGCGAACAAGCCGACGAACTTCTTCTGAGTGCTGATCGCTTCACTACTTCGACATTTGTCTACAAGAAATTTTTCTCGTTGGGGATAATCGTACTTACCATCATCTTTGCCATTTCACTGGTTCGCTCCGGTGTTCGGTTATTGAACATGAAAAAAGAAAATGAGGTTGTCCGAAATAACATTCTTCAACTTCATCGAATTGCTTTGGCAGGAAATCTCATGGAAGGCAACATTGCCGGAAACAAAGACGCCGTAAAATCCATCAGCGAAAGCTCGCTGGAAGCCGCTAGAGAATTGTCTAAACTGCCGACAGACACATCGCTACAGTCGATTACAAAATCGCTGGAGAAATCAGGGAAATCAATCTCCGCCTGATCTGCTAAAATTGTGCAATCGTTTTACGAATGATTGCCACACACTCCATCAATTGTTGTTCGTTGATAATGAGAGGTGGTGCGAAACGGATAATATCGCCGTGTGTAGGCTTCGCCAGGAGTCCGTTTTCTTTTAACGCCATACAAACATCCCAAGCTTCCTTTCCGTTCTTCGGCGAAATGACCATAGCACAAAAAAGTCCTTTCCCACGAACCTTCCGAATCATCGGATGTTCAATAGCAGACAATTCCTTCAAGAGTAGTCGTCCAAGTAGCTCTGAATTTTCCGCCAGCTGCTCATCACGTAAAACTTGAAGTGCTGCGATTGCTACACGTGCGGCCAATGGATTTCCACCGTACGTGCTGCCATGCTGACCCGGACGAATGCACAACATGATCTCATCATCTGCCAGAATAGCAGAAACGGGCAACAAACCGCCGGAAAGCGCCTTACCAAGAATTAATATATCCGGCCGCACACCTTCGTGATCACAGGCGAGCATTTTCCCGGTTCGACATAATCCCGTTTGTATCTCATCGTCGATGAAGAGTACATTACTTGCCTTGCAGACATCGTACGCTGTTTTCAGGTAGCCGTCATCCGGCACTACCACACCGGCTTCACCTTGTATCGGTTCGATCAGGAAACCTGCTACCATGGGGTCGCTGACCGCTTTTCGCAGCGCTTCTAGATCATTATAGGGAATCTTTACAAAGCCGGGAGTAAAAGGGCCAAAATTACCATAGGAATCAGGATCGGACGAAGCAGAAATAGCCGTGACGGTCCTGCCGTGGAAATTGCCTTCGCATACAATTATTTTCGCCTGATTTTCAGGAATACCTTTCTTTTCATAGGCCCACCGGCGACAAAGTTTAATTGCCGTTTCGACGCCTTCGGCACCCGTATTCATTGGAAGTACTTTGTCAAATCCGAAAAACCGGGTGATAAATTCCTCGTACTCGCCTAACAAGTTGTTATGAAATGCACGGGAAGTCAACGACAGTTTCTTCACCTGATCGATAAGTGC
>CAINVI010000023.1 GCA_903854075.1 Candidatus Pollutiaquabacter sp.
GTTATTGTTGTGCGGTTTCATGAATTGTACTGCGAAAACCGGATTGATGATGTAGGCAACGAGTAAGGAGGCCGTCAGGGTGATGATCAACGTTACGGGTAAAAAGAACATGAATTTTCCGATCACGCCTTTCCAGAATAATAGCGGAACGAAAGGAGCTAGCGTGGTCAGTGTTCCGGATAACACTGGAAGAAATACTTCTCCGGCAGCAAGTTTGGCGGCTTCAACGATATTCCGTTTTCCGTTGGCGAAGATGCGGTGCGTATTTTCTATGACAACAATCGCATCGTCAACCACAATTCCCAGCGCCAACAAAAACGAGAAGAGTACGATCATATTCAGCGTGAAACCGATAGTTGGCATCACCAGAAAGGCCAGGCACATTGAAAGTGGTACTGATAATGCGACAAAAAAAGCGTTAGTCATACCCATAAAGAACATCAGGATGACGAATACAAGAATAAAGCCGATGATAATCGTATTGATCAGGTCGTGCAGTGTAGTTCTTGTTTGCTCACTCTGATCACCGGTCAGTGTTACTTTGATGTCTTTCGGCCATTCGCGCTCTTGAAGCTCGTCCATTAATTCTACAATTTTGTCGGACGTTTCAATCAGGTTTTCACCTTTACGTTTTACGATGTTTAGCGTAATTACATTCTTTTTATCCAGTCGCGCATAACTTTGCTGCTCTTTATATGAATCCTGAACATCAGCAATTTCACCCAGGTAAACTGCGCTTCCCTGCATGGACGTCAAGCTCAGGTTGCGAATCTGTTCTACGGTACGGAATTCTCCGGATACACTGAGGGAGCGACGTATGCCGTCCATTCTTACCGATCCACCAGGAATGGTGAGGTTTTCTGTCTGAATGGTGCGGGCGATATCGCCAAGGGTTAGACCGGCCGCCTGCATCTTGATCATATCAACATTAATCTGAATCTCCCTTTCCAACGCGCCGATGATGTCCACCTTCTTGATCTCCTTCATGGCTTCAAGACGGTCTTTTGCATCGTCAGCGTATTCTTTTAAGGTGTTCAGGTCATAGTCGCCACTAATATTGACCTGCATGACCGGTAGATCAGCGAAGTTGATGTCGATGATTTCAGGATCGTTCTTCAGGTCTTTCGGAAGGTCTTTCTTGGCGCGATCGACGGCATCTTTTACTTTCTGTTTGGCTTCATCGATCTTGGCATCAGAATTAAATTCGACAACGATGTTGCAGTAGTCTTGCAAAGAATTACTCTTGATCTTTTTAACGCCTGCAATACTTTTACATTCTTTCTCAATGGGACGTACGATCAGATTCTCCATGTCTTTCGGAGAAGTGCCTGGATAAATAACACTCACATAAATGTTAGGCAGTGAAATATCCGGGAAGTTTTCCTTGGGAAGATTCTGGTAGGCCTGAATACCGGCCAGCAGCAGTAGTAAAGTAATGACGAATGTCGCTACTTTATTGTTGATGGCCCAGGAGGAGGGTTTGAATTCTTTTTTTATTTCTTCTTTCATGACAGATTCCTTCAGCACTGTTAATGGTTACGGTAGCTTATTGAGCTACGATGTCGCCTTCGATGATGCCCTGATAACCGGTAGTAATGACTTTGTCGCCGGCAGCAAGTCCTTCAGCCACCTGAGTCATACCATTGTAAGTAATACCGGATGTTACTACTCGTCGTTTGGCTACAGTAGTTTTACCTTCTACAACAGCTATATAAACGAATTCCCCTTCACTGGATTTCTGGATGGAGCCTACCGGTACAACCAAGGCAGAAGGAACAGTTTGGTCTACGATTTTAAGTACGGCAAGCATATTAGGACTGAAGGAGCCGTCTTTGGAATTCAAACGAACTTCAACGTTGAACGTCCGGTTCAGCCGGTTAATAGCTTTTCCAGCGTAATCCAGTTTTCCATTGATTTCTTTATCTAAATCAGGAAAGGAAATCAATACATCGTTTCCTGATTTTATAGTAGCCAGATAGGATTCAGCTACTTCGCCAACGACTTTCATGGCGTTCATGTTTACCACGCGGAAGACGGGAATGCCGGGCGCAACGCTTTGACCGGTCTTGATATTCACTTGATCGACTGTTCCATTGATTGGTGATTTGATACGTGTCATGCTGAGCTGTTCGCGTACAGAAGCGGCTCTTTTTTCCAGTGCTTCTTTATTAGTTTTGGCCTGCAAGTACTGCATTTCACTGCCGATTCGTTGTTGCCAGAGATTTTTCTGTCGGTCAAAGACCTGATTGGCAAGTTCCAGTTGTGAATTCACTTCGTCAAGGCCTTGACGAATAATGCGATCATCTAAAGTAGCCAGCAGCTGGCCTTTTGACACCGTGCTTCCCGCTTTCACCAGCACTGAAGTCACATTACCCACCGTTTCCGGACTAAGTGTTACATCTTCATCGCCTTCTACACGAGCTTGAATTTCTACGTAGTGATTAAAGGTTGCCGGAACTAGTTCAGTAACGGCGACGAGTTTGCCTTTGTTAGACTTGCCGGAAGTGTCTGTTGCAGCTATCTCTGCTTCAAGTTGTGTGATTTTTTCACGTAAGGCAGCTTGTTGTTTTTTCAGGTCGGCTAATTCGGCCATTTTATCGGATCCCGACGGATTTCCGCCGCAAGCAGCAAGTAAAACAGAGAATAAGAGGTAGGTTTTAATGGAGCGCATATTCGTTTACGTCGTTGTGATTAGTAGTTGATATTTCCCATGGCTACTTCATAATCGATCTTTGCAATGATCGCGTCGTAGATGGCATTATAGTAATTGGTTTGAGCTTCACGTAAGGATGTCTCGGCATCGAGTACTTCCAGGTTGGAGCCTACACCCTGATCGTATTTTAGTTTTGACGTGCGTACCACATCTCTGGCCAGATTCAGGTTTTGTTCCTGCAAGTCGAGACTTCGTATTGCGTCTTCCATGGAGAGTTTACTGTTCTCTATCTGCATGGTAGCAGCATTTTCAAAATTGGTTAATTCATTTCGGATCTTTTCGAGTCCATATTCGTTTTGTCGGATTTTAGCTTGCTTTTGAAGTCCGTCAAAAATGGGAATATTCAATGTTGCACCGATTATTCCGGTAGGATACCAGCGACGGGTAGGGTCGAAAATATTAAAGGCGTTCCGTTGTGCCGTAGAGCTTACATTCGCAAAGGCAACCAGTGATGGGAAATAGCCGACCTTATAACGCTGAATGTTATATTCCTGTAATCGAACTTGCGTGCGAAGAATGTTGTATTCGATTCTTTTGGTGATATCAGCGCGTTGGTTTTCGATGGAAAGATTCTTCACTTTGTTTACGTCCAGCGAATCCGTGAGTTCGATCGGTTGAGTTACCGACATTCCCATTTGGTATTTCAACAGGTTTTCGGTCATTTTTTCAATGTTCTCCACACGTTCCATCTCACTGATCATGTTGTTGTAGGCAAGGTTGATCCGGTCGAGATCAATTTTCTCTACGAATCCGTTGTTGTAAAGTGCTTTGGTGTCTTTCTTGAGTTTGAATATCCTGGCAACATTCGCATCAATCACTTTCTTTCGCTCCCGCATCAACAAAAGCGCGTAGTACGCTTTGTAAACATTTGCCGCTGTTTCAATGCGCGTTCGGGTAACGTTTTTGTCGGCCAGTTCACGGATGGTCTTGGTGGCCTTCACACCAATTAGGTAGGAGGGGTCAAAGAGCAATTGGGAAGCGGTTAGACCGGCATTCGCTTGCCATTGTGTTCCGAATTTTACCGGAATGAAAGTGCCCGGTTCCGCGCCGAAGAATTCTCCGGGTACAAGGTTGGTGGGAATTTCAAAGAAATCTTTCACATCGAAAGAACCGTTCACTTGCGGCAAACCGATTCCGATTATTTCGTTGACCTGTGCACTGGAAATCCGCGCATCAAGCGTTGCATTTTTTACATCCTTGTGATGTTCTAATGCAAAATCGATGGCTTCTTTCGCGGACAAGCGTACCGTTGAATCTTGCGTTTGTCCGAACATCTGCTGATTTAGCAGCAGGCATACAGCGAAAAGAAAGCTACGGGTAAAGGGATTGCGAATAGGGTTCATTCCTTATCTTTTATCTGTTTATATTTCGATATTAATTTGTGGCCTTTAAGCGTGACAATTCCATGTAGAAAATGGTCCAGCATGGCAATCTGAACTTCGGTGATGTTGAATTTGTCGGGTGGAAATGCAATCGGATTATAACCCATTTCTACTTCTTCTATACGAAGCCGGGCCATGATTTTTAGATTCAACTCTTTTCGGTATAGTTCCTGTCGGATACCACGACGCAGATTTTCTTCCACATAATTGGTCATCGTCGCCATTTTGAATTCACGGAAAATTTCCCAGCCCTTTGGATAGTATTTCTGCATGTCGTAGAAAACCGTCGGACTAATTTTATTCATCATGTGCGATACGGATTTCATAGCCAGTAAGATCTCTTCGATGGAATCTTTGGATTGCTTACGTATGCGTTGCATCTCCTGATCATGTTCCTGAATTTCGAGTGTAGCGATTTCTTGAATCAGGGCATCTTTCTCTTTGTAGAATTGATAAATCGTTTTTTTAGAGATACCCAAATGAGCGGCGATGTCGTCCATCGTAATACTCTTCAGTCCATGACGGAAAAAGAGTTCTCGGGCACCTACTACGATTCGTTCTTGTTGTGGACACATGTTGGTCGCGCTGCTAAACGGGGGCGCAAAACTATGGAAACTATTTTCAGTTCCAAAGTTTCCGTCCCCCTAATTTTGTCTAGGATTGGGAATTCTAGTTCGCCACTACTTGCCGTACGACATTTTTTTTGTCTAAAACTCTGTTTTTGTTAAATTTTAGTGGTTTCGCTTTTGTACCTTTGCACCTTATTTCTGGAGTTGAATGAATCCTTTGTCCGCTATTTCACCCGTTGATGGTCGCTACCATACGCTGACCAGTGAGCTGTCCGGTTACTTCTCGGAAGCAGCCCTGATCCGTTACCGGCTGCGCGTGGAAATTGAATATCTCATTGCGCTAAGTGAGTGGCCGATTCCCGGGCTTCCTCCTGTTGATCATGCTGAATTGTTGGCATTGCGCGACTTGTACACGCAATTCAGTCTCGACGATGCACAAGTGGTCAAGGAAAAAGAGAAAGTCACGAACCACGATGTCAAGGCGCTCGAGTATTTTTTAAAAGATAAAATTGCCGGAACTCCGCTTGAACCCATGAAGGAATTCATTCATTTTGGGTTAACATCGCAGGATATCAATAACACTGCTTTTCCATTGGCTATTAAAGAGGCGATGGAGAAAATTTATGTTCCGCTGATCCACGAAGTGGTCGATCGGCTTGCGGTATTGGCCGCAGAATGGGATGATATTCCGATGCTTTCGCGTACACACGGTCAGCCGGCTTCGCCAACACGGCTGGGAAAAGAAATTCGTGTTTTTGTTGAACGACTGAACAATCAGTTGTCGTTGCTTGCACAAATTCCATTTTCCGCAAAGTTTGGCGGCGCTACAGGAAATTTCAATGCTCATATTGTAGCTTATCCGGAAGTTGACTGGAAAGCGTTCGCCGATCGATTTGTTGACCAGCAACTGGGACTTTCCCGTTTGCAGGTGACTACGCAGATTGAGCACTATGATAATCTATGTGCGTTGTTCGATGCACTTAAGCGCATTAATAACGTACTCATTGATCTTAATCGTGATTGCTGGACGTATATCTCTATGGAGTACTTCAAGCAGCAAATCAAAGAGGGTGAAATCGGCTCCTCAGCGATGCCGCATAAAGTAAATCCGATTGATTTCGAAAACTCGGAAGGTAACCTTGGCATGGCCAATGCAATTTTTGAACATTTGTCTGCAAAATTGCCAATTAGTCGTTTACAACGCGATCTCACAGACTCAACCGTGTTGCGCAATGTGGGTGTTCCGTTTGCGCATACATTGATTGCGTTCAAATCCTTGCTGAAAGGGTTGAATAAACTGCTTGTCAATAAAGAAGTGATTTCCGCCGATCTCGAAAACAATTGGTCGGTAGTTGCTGAAGCCATTCAGACGGTTCTTCGTCGGGAAGGTGTGGAAAATCCATACGAGCAGCTGAAAGCATTAACGCGCACTCACCGTACTATCGATGAATCAGCAATAAGGGAATTTATCGATTCCTTAGCATTGTCTGACCGGCTAAAGGAACGCCTCAAATCGATTACGCCCTCCAATTATACGGGCATCTGATAGTATGAAAGTCACGGGATTCACGTTCATTCGTAATGCCGTACGGTTGGACTATCCGATTGTAGAAGCTATCACGTCTATACTTCCGTTGTGCGATGAGTTTGTCGTAATGGTCGGAAACTCTGACGACGGAACGCGCGAATTGATCGCCTCTATTCCGTCATCAAAAATAAAGATCTATGACAGTGTTTGGGACGATTCACTGCGCTCGGGTGGTCGCGTCCTTGCAGAGGAAACCAATAAGGCTTTCGCCAAGATTTCTCCCGATACTACTTGGGCATTTTATATACAGGGTGACGAGGTGATGCACGAGCGCTATCACACTTCACTTCGTGATGCCATGCAGCAGTGGAAAGACGATAAGCGCGTGGAAGGACTGTTGTTAAAGTATATCCATTTTTACGGATCGTATGATTTCATTGGTGACTCCACACGTTGGTACCGACGGGAAGTGCGCATTGTACGTTATCATCCGGATGTTTCCTCCTATAGAGATGCGCAAGGATTCAGAAAAAATGGCCGGCCGTTACGCGTCAAGCCGGTAGATGCGCACATGTACCACTATGGCTGGGTAAAGCCACCGGAGAAGCAGCAGGAAAAACAGCGCCAATTCCATCGGCTATGGCACAGTGATGATCGTGTCAGGGAGATGGTCGGACAGTCGAATGCCTTCGATTATTCTGCTGTCGATTCACTGGCTCGCTTTCGCGGTACGCATCCCGCAGCTATGCTGCAGCGTATTGAAAACAAAAACTGGACATTCGATTTCGATCCTACGCGAAAAAAGTTGTCGCTCAAATCCAGGTTCAAGCTTTTTGTAGAACGTTTTACCGGCTGGAGAATTGGGGAGTATAAGAACTACAAGTTGTTGTAGTCCTCGGCCATCATCGACTATTCTGATTTTTTTACTGTAAATAGGTCTAATCCGGCCAACCGCTGGCGAGTACATCGGCAAGGTGCATCACTTTTATAGGCTTACCTTGCTTCTTTATAAAGCCGTTTATATGCATCAGACAGGAAAGGTCGGTGGAGATAATGATATCAGCTTCGGTTGCTTCAGCGTTGATGACCTTTTGTTCAGCCATCCCGACCGCAATGGATTCGAATTTTACGGAAAAAGTACCTCCAAACCCACAGCACGTTTCGCTATCGTTCATTTCGACGAGTTCAAGTCCACGAACATTGGATAATAGGGCCCTCGGTTCGTTTCTAATACCTATCTCACGTAAACCGCTGCACGAATCATGGTACGTAGCTTTTCCTTCCAGCGTGGCACCAAGATCAGTTATCTTCAGTACGTTCACCAGAAAATCACTCAATTCAAACATATTGCGTTGAATGGATTTGTACTGGTTGTGTAGCGTGCTGTTGTGGAATAGTTCGCCGTAGTAATTCTTTACCATGCCGGCGCAGGAAGCCGATGGCGAAACGATATAGCGGTCGTTCGGAAAATCCTTGATGAATTTTTCGCCGACTTCCCGGCACTGGTCCCAGTAGCCGGCATTGAATGCGGGTTGTCCAATTACACCATCGGACAATAA
>CAINVI010000024.1 GCA_903854075.1 Candidatus Pollutiaquabacter sp.
CATCACGCTCTTTTTCCTGATCTATGCGTTTGCCATACTCTATTCAACAGCGGCCATCCTGTTCGAGGAGCTCTCCTATCATCAGTATAAAAAGAAACGGGATATCTTCCGCCTGTTGGGAACTGCGCTTATTGAACCACTAGTAATACATCCGATGAATGTTTATTATGCGGTGCGCGGAAATCTAGACCTGATGACCGGCGTAAAAAACTGGGGCGAAATGAAACGCACCGGATTTGCCGGCGCTAAAAAGGCAGCGATTAAAAAATAAGTCCCTTCTTATAATTCGGAGATCGTTTGTATTCGTTAGCCAGAATACGCTGCATCATAGGCAGATAAAACTCCCAGAAGAAACGATTTCGATCGGTTTTGTCAATCGCATTATAAAGTAAGAATTTCAATTTGGCTACACCTTCCAGCTGCGCAAACCGAAACTTGGTCGGATTATCAGCAAAATCACCGCAAAAATAATAGAAGCGGAAACCGTTATCCCTCCGGATAATCGCCGGAAACTCTACAGGAATTCCCTGGTTCGTTAACATGTTTTTACCGGCTGCGGTAACCGGCAGCGAATACCTGGCCACGATTTTATTGGAATCATTGTTATTGGTCCAAACATCCATCCAATACGGATAAATAAGTTGACCTGGAACATTCATCTCATCCTGAAAATCAGATGATGCGTTGATAACAGGAATCCAGGAGGTCAGCTCCTTGCCTTCTTCCAGAATGATTATGCGTCCGGATTCATGGACACAGAGCATACCCGCTTGTTTGAAAGGCCATCGACCGCTATTGGCTTGTTTGTATGTACGAACTATCCACCGCGGAAGATCAGGGTTGTTGACGGTATCTAGGGAAGCGATGGAACGCAGCATCCAACCTGTCCAGCTGATACCATAAAGCTCTTCAAAACGTTTTCGCATTTCGGAAGGAGTCGGAAAACCGATAGTATTGAATTCAGCAATCACCAACTTTCCGGCTTCCCGCATGCGCCGCATCATCATCAGGTCCTTTTCAGAAAGTCCGCCATAAATACTTCCGGAGTTATCGTTTCGATCGAGGTGCTTATACCACTCATTTCCGAGCACGCCGTAGGTATCGGCAAAGTAGGCTACGTCGTTGGCTAAAGCCATACTATCCACTTCCGGCTCGTTCAGGTTATCGAAATCCCGGATCTCATAGCGCTCATCATCTTTCGGGAAAAAACCGAAATAATCTTTGTTGATATTGTAAAACGAAGCATCGGCTTTTACGTATTTCTCATGGTCGAGAATCCAATTGATAGAACGGTGCTTGTAACTGTTAGCATTCAACACCGTCTTATCAACGATGAGCACATTCAGCTTCTTCTCGGGCGAAAATTCCCAAGCAATACGCATCCAGAGTGGCGTTGCGAGAAAAACAACAATAAAGAGCAGAATTAGCCTGCTTTTCATAGATTTTGAAACTGTAAGATTTAGGAGTGAAAAGTATCGCTTTAGAAGCGATTCACTGCAACCCTTAAGGCTGTTTTTCCCTAAAAAGATACACAATCAACTGTTAAAACCATGTCAATAACACGCATTTTCATCGTTGAAGACGACCAGTTTCTGGGCAGCGTCATCAAACTGACCCTCGAGAAGCTCGACAACGTAGATGTAAGTTACTTTTCGGAACCGGAAGAGTGCCTTCGCAATCTCCATCACAACCCACATATCGTCAGTATCGATTACTTACTGCCCGGCATGAACGGTATCGAACTGATGGAGAAAATCAAAAATTACAATCAGGACATTCATTGCATCATGGTGTCCGGCCAGGAAAAGCTGGATGTAGTTATTGATACGTATAAACGCGGAGCGATCGATTACATCATCAAAAACGAGAACGCTATCATCAACCTGGAGAATTCCGTCCGGAACCTCTGCAAGGTAGTTGCGCTGAAGCAAGAAAACGAACACCTGAAAGACCTCATCGTTGACCGCAACAAGTACAACACCATCATGGGTAACAGCTCAGCGGTGTTGAAGACACTTCGGCTAATTCAGAAGGTAGAAAAGAGTAACATCATGGTGCTGGTGACCGGACAAAGCGGAACGGGCAAGGAATTGGTGGCAAAAGCTATCCATTATAATTCTCCCCGTGCTCGTAAGCCGTTTGTCACCGTGAATATGGGCGCCATTCCTCCCGACCTGATCGAGAGCGAACTCTTCGGTCATGAAAAAGGAGCTTTTACCGATGCCCGGGAGCGTCGCATCGGTAAATTCGAGGAAGCCAATGAAGGAACCATTTTCCTAGATGAAATCGGTGAAATGGACCTGCACTTGCAAACAAAATTACTCCGCGTTTTACAGGAAAAAGAAGTAACGCGTATCGGCAGCAATAAGTCCATCAAACTGGACGTACGGGTCGTTGCAGCCACCAACCGAAACCTTATTCAAGAAGTTAAAGAAGGTCGATTCAGAGAAGACCTCTTCTACCGTTTGCAAGGATTCCTGATCCACTTACCGCCACTTTATGAACGTGGCGATGATGTGGTTATGTTATCGAAAAAGTTCCTCAACGAGTTTTGTAATGAAAACAAGCTGGGACCGATTTCCATCAGCAAGGAAGCAACGCAACGACTTTTAACCCATAACTGGCCCGGAAATGTCCGGGAGTTAAAAGCGGTTATCGAACGCGCTGCTATCATGGCGGACAACAACCTCATTACCGAAGAAGACCTGATTTTCGCGGCTTAATTACACGCCCGGCAACCAACTGCAAGGCCACTCCACTACTGGGGTGGCCTTTCTCTTTTTAGGGTAAAATTGAACAAATCAATCCTGCTCTTACACCACTGTTTTTTGAATGAACACTGATTTTAAGGCTGATTTCGCTCAAATCATTATAAGCACTACAATCTTGAGCATTTTCTTACAAACGTAGGTTATCCCGTTGATGATGGGATCATTACGAGGTTGATTAACGTAAAATTCGGATAACTAAAATCCATAAACGATGAAAAACAACCTCAGAGGACGGCAAAGACAGCGCATGAGCAGAAAGTTAGTTTTACTGCTTTTCGGCTCCATAGTGGCCATTGCAACCGTCGTCACGACCATCGTACTTCAAACCGGTGACGTAGAAATCACTCGAGCCAAGGACCACGACAACAAGGCGCTACACATCGTAGAGGATCAATTTTACACCAATGAATTCGAATTGTCAGCCCCAGTGATAAATCCAAAGGCTGCAGTGGAAGCAGGTGCAATGAATGCACGTGCCCTGAAACCTGTTTCATCTACCGTAACCCCAAATGTTCACTGATTTTAACTCCCGAACACTATGAAGTCGATTTTAAAACCACTCTTTGGGATTATTGTATGTTCCCTATTTACTGTTCCAACCATTAATGCTGCAATAAAAACATCCGCCGCTAGTGGCAACTGGAATACGGCAGCTACCTGGACACCATCCGGAGTTCCGGCGGCCGGAGATAATGTAATTATCGCCAGCGGACATACCGTTGCCGTGGACGCCAGTAAGTCAATCACTAACGTTACCGTCAATACGGGCGGCACTTTGAACTGGCCCACCAACAGTAATAAAACATTGACCGTTTCAGGAAACATAGTAATTAATGGTTCGATGTACATTAATGGTGACCTTTCGCTGGCAGCGGGAAAATCTGTTTCCGTTGGCAATAATGCCACGCTGACGTGGGAACCCAATACGAACAATGCAGGAGGAGCTACCTTCTTCACCAACGGCACCGAATCTTTCAGCGCTACCAGCCATCTTATCATCAAGAAATGGTATAACTACACCGTTCCCCTGGGATCGGTGATTAGCAGCAACTTCTGAAATCTCACCTTGAACAGTTTAGGCGCCGGAAACTCTATTGTAGAATGGAACCAATCCAACTGGTTTCAAACAAGAACAGTTGAAGGAACACTTACAATCGATAATGGCTGGATCACACTCGACAAATCAGGATCTATCAGCAACACAACCTTCAATAATGTTGTACTTAACTCCGTTAACTCCTACCTGTACGGACATAGCGGCACACATGCCTCTTCGTTTTCCTTAAGCGCTAATACGTTCACCAATAACGGCGGAACATTCATCGGATTACATAACGGAAACGGAAATATAAACGTTAATATCACCGGCAATCTCACCACTACCGGCAATATTAAATTAATCAACAACTCCGGTGTAGCGAATGTATCCAGCGGAAATGCCACCTTGACAGTTGGCGGCACTTTTAGCCAATCCAGCGGCGACACACGTTTCATTTACAATGTGAGCACGCTCAATTCGGGTATCTACACCGCTACCTTCAACAGTTTAGCATTTACCGGCGGAATATTTATGGGACAAACCGGTGTAAACGTAACCGGAGGAACCTGTTCGCTGAATGTAACCAATGATCTGAGTATTGCATTTTCCAGTTCGACCGATAAATTCAGAGGTATTTCAATGACCTCCATCAGCGGCACGAATAACACGGCTATCTTTCAGCTGAATGTAGGCGGAAACATGATGATCAGCGGTCAGGCATTGGCCGAATACACCAGCTCAGCAGGTGCAGGTATCGAAACCACTGTAATAGGACAAAACTTCAACGTGAGTGGCGGCACCAACAGTCATAACTTTGGGGCAGCCGCAGCAGCACACAGCAACAGCATTTCCATCGGATCGAATTTTACGCAGACCGGTGGCACGCTGTATTTTTCACGATTTGGTGGACGAAACAACATTACCGTAAACGGTAACCTCTCCCTATCATCCGGCACACTTTCCAATAAATCATCTACAGGATCTTCTACGACCACCGTGGAAGGAAATTTCTTCATGAGTGGCGGAACATTCTTCCTGCACAACAACACTACAGAAGTCACACCAGACCCTTGTGTCGTCAATGTAAACGGGACATTCAACCATAGCGGGGGAACGATTAATTTCGATGATAACACCTCGAATCTGAGTGCTACGCATATTCTTCAGTTAAATGGGTCTGCCGTTTCATTGACTGGAACAGGTGTGATGACCCACGGCGGACCAGGCACATGCACCGCCTTTGGCCAGGTAACCTTCGCAAGCAATGGCCTTCAACAATACACCAGGGCTGCTACGCATTCCCTTAATCAGGTCAAGCAGCGCGTAGAAAACGGCTGCACCTTGCGGGTTATTAGCGGATCTGTCCAGGTGGCCTCTCATGCTATGGCAGCAACCGACTATTTCAGGATACTTAATGGCGCTCGGGTAGAAATAGGCAATCAACAATTCCAATCAAATGCACTCTACGCCAATACAGGACTACAAGTAGATTCCGGTGGCACACTAGCCCTTTCAAGGACTTCAGGACTGTACGATGGCACCTTAAATGCGGTCATCAGCACCAACGGCAACATGGATTTTTCCTTACACAGCCATAGTACCATAGAATATAACGGCTTATTGGACCAGACACTTACAGGTACCGGAGTAGGTATCGCTATAGGAACTCAGCACCGGTATGGTCGACTGAAAATTTCACTTCAGGGCGCGCCATCAAGTAAAGTTCAGCCGGTAACCCACAATGTATTCATTCGAACACAATTAGATATTGAACAAGGCGAATTGTTTCTCAATGCCTATCGCATCAATATCCAAAACGGAGAGGCCAGTGCGATCATACGTAATTCCGGGTATGTGAAAAGTGAAACCAATTCGCCTATCAATACTGGCGAGATTGTGTGGGAGAATATGCAATCCGGCACCCACGTATTTCCATTTGGCATCGATCAAAACAACTATATTCCTGTTTCCCTGTCTCCCAACAACGGCATTGGAAACACGATCCGTATCAGCACACGACACACTGATGTTGATGTCAATGCGCCATTACCACCCAAAGTTCCGTTGAAGGG
>CAINVI010000025.1 GCA_903854075.1 Candidatus Pollutiaquabacter sp.
ACTATAAACTGATTATCTTGATATAGCCAGCCTGGCTCTGCTAATTCAGCATGTCTTTGTACTTCTTTATCTACATATACTAGTTGCGGGCTAGAAAGTAATCCTGCCTGAGTCATATCATTACAAAGAACTGTTTCTGGATTACGCATCAAAAGAAAATATCTGGCTGAATCGTGTTGCCATAATTCATCAATTGACTTACAAGGCAGCGACCGACATGGTGCTCTTTGAAGAAATATTTTTAAGATGTGGTCATAAGAAAGAGTTCTTTATTCAAAAAGCGATCGGCTGGGCGCTGCGGCAATACTCTTCAGTTGATCCAAATGCGGTGATACGATTCGCCGAAAAACACCCGCTGAGCGCACTGGCACGACGCGAAGCACTGCGGAAATTATAATTTTTCAGGAAAAGCATTTCCGCAGTTCACGATGCGCGTCAAACAAAAACACAACTCAAAATTTTAACATCAGCAATACGGCAATCTATTCTTCACGGAAAAAATCTTTAATCTTAGTCCCCAACGATTTCGCCTCCGCATAAGTGGCCATTTCACGCGAAACCCGCTGCATGGATGCTTTAATATCAGCTTTATCCATGCGCATTGCATTTTTACTGCGAATATTCATGTCGCTGGCCACATCAATAGCATCGTGAGTCGCCCCTAAAAAGCTAAACGTCCAGTTGTCGGTGGCTTCCAATTCACGAATCATCCGGCGGATAGCGTCTTTGTGAAAAATACGCGAAGAGTTCTCATGTCCGTCGGTCATAATGACTACGATAGCTGTTGCTTCATCACGCAAAAACTCCTCGCTCTTTCGGGCTTTTAGATTCATTACGCCTTCGCCTATTGCATCATGCAAGGCTGTCATACCGTCAGGGATATAACTGTTTGTCGTTAGCTCTTTCATGGAATTCACATTGCATTCCATGAACGGATGGTCGACAGTATGATTAAACATCGTCAGTGACGTGTAAAATTCTTGCTCTGGGTAGCGCTTTTGCAAATCGCGAATCAGTTGAAGCTGCTCATTGTACCCAGAAATTGTTTCGTGTATGCAATCATTCATGGATCCGCTACGGTCTAAAATCAGCAGATAATACGTTTTCTTGTTTTTCATGGCGATGGATTTAGAAGTTCGGAGGCAAAGGTGAAGCAATACTTTCCATTTCCGTTATCTTTACAAGGTTGTAGACCGGTCTAGTTACGACAACAACGAATTACTTTTGCCCTATAAATTTTTACTGCCCTATGAATGTTCACCTGATTCGTACGTGGGATGTCCGATCCAATTATTTCACACAAATCTTCGAGATTCTGACCGGTATAACCGGGCCTATAACGTTTAAAGTAGATCCGTTTGATACTCGGCTGGAAATAAACGATGCTGAAGACCTGCCGTTTAGTGAAAAGCGACTCAATGAAAAATTACACTTGCCTAAATTCAGTGTCAGGGATGATTATGCCAGTAAAAGTCTTTCCATGCCTGACTGGCCGCCGAAATTTCCTGAAAGCGTAACATTAACAACCTGGGATTCGCTGTTTGAAAAATGTAATGATTTCCGTAAAGAGAATAGTATTCCGGAAGAAGATCACGTTGTGATATTGACGGGTTTGGCCAACAATCTGAATTGGTTTTCAGGGACTGATACGCGACACTTAAATCATTTCGTACATGCTGATCAATGGGATTTCTTTTTGCCTTCTGATCCCCGGTTTCCGGTGGCGTATGAAGTAGCGGCTTGTATCATGCGACGTTTGATGTTCAACAACTATGAGGAAGGAAAAAACCATTTTCATCAGCCACCCAAGGGTTGTATCAACGATTTTTGCGAAGACAAACGTGAGGTGACACTAAAATTGCGCACCGGAGATATTTGTCCTGCCTGTATGGAAGTCATAATCACAAAAAACATCCACCAGCCCTACGTTGATCAAGTGCTACGCACATTTGATGCCATTCGGATACAGATGCTTTTTCGGGAACGTTACCGGAACTTACAACGTCCGAGCCGTTTGTTTATTAAAGGTGCTTCGCGAAAAATCTATTTTACCGATTTGGCTGACGCAGAATTAAAATTAACGCCGCTGGAGCGAACGCTTTATTTATTATTCTTAAAAGAAGAGAATGGCCTCTTGCTAAACGAAT
This sequence comes from Candidatus Pollutiaquabacter sp., assembly GCA_903854075.1. Taxonomy (GTDB): domain Bacteria; phylum Bacteroidota; class Bacteroidia; order AKYH767-A; family 2013-40CM-41-45; genus Pollutiaquabacter. The sequence continues at coordinate 2,148 of CAINVI010000025.1, forward strand.
TGTGTGATCACCGCGATTGGATTAAAGACACCTACAAACTGGTAGGAAATCCCAAAACAATTGCGGAGATGGAAAACAGTATAAACCAACTGATTGATCCTACCGAAAATTCGGCCAACGAAAAAATTTCTAAAATCCGTAAGAAGCTGGAGGATTTACTGGGAGAAGATATGGCGAAACAATATGTTATTGAAGGTCCTAAAGGAAAAAAACGAAAAATTGTCATCGATCGATCACTCGTATCGTATGGTTGAAACGCTTATCATCTCCTTATAAGAATTGTCCACGCCTACAACTGGGGAACGAAAAACGACAACATTTTCCAGTTAAAGTACAACAGAATATTTTCAACACCTAGTCTTGACTTGTCAAACATAGTGGTGTAAAACTTTACTGGCGCCTTACTGTCGTAAACGATACTTCACGAATTACTTTTACGTCCCTCCTATTTGAAAGTTTAGTAGTTCTGATAATATTATATCCACGAGACTGCAGTAGGCGGCAATCCAATATTTCCTTATCCGTATTAATACCATTTACCTGAACAGGTGCGGAGATAGTTTTGTCTGCACCAACAATATCTATCCGTAAAATCGTTTTAGTAAAAATGAAAACAATTGCTGCTTGCCTATTTCTGACACTTGCCAACTTTACCTCGATAAGCGGACAAACTGTTGGGGATGAACTGAACGTCTATCAGGAAAAATATCCTAATGGTACGCTGAAAAAAAACAAAGGGAACTTGTTATTTACTTTTATTGATGAATTTAATTGGGTTCACTGTTGCGAGATCAATAAGAAAAGTAAAATTTGCTTTCTAGAATATATATGGGTGACGGATCGGCAAGCATTTCAGAACTTGTCGGAAGAATTAGATGAAGATTGGTCCATATTAGATACGGGGAATTGGGAATTACGGATCGATGGAAATTTTGCCTACCACGCCTCTGCACTCCCGACTGACGATGATCCTGGTAAAGTCATGATTTTTTATTTAGACTTCAGCACACCGGAAAAGAGAGCAGAAAATATAAAATGAAGTATATGAAGAAAGAATATGTTTACACCGGTCAGCTGCACCGGATGCAGGCGTTATTAAATTCGCCGAAACCACTGGATAAATTCATTGGCGCTTTCTGCTCACTAAATGTTAGTTTGATGGAGGATATTTTAGATGATGATGTTGATTGTAATCATTTTTCCCGTTATGAATTTTACTCGCACTTTGTAGGCTTAACGGATCAATGCCATAAAAACGGCGATCAATTGTTTCGTGTTCATCGTAGCCGATGCAGTGCAGCTGTTTGCATGGAAGCCGCAGGTGAAACATACACCTTTAGCGGAAATTTTACCGGCAACTATATCTCGTTGCATGTGTTCATGGATAGCGATAAAATAAAATCATTTTACGAATGTATTACCGTAAAGTCGCCTATTGCCCGTCAACACGGAAGTCGACCGCTGTTCTTAAGTAATTTTCCTTTTTAGCAAATCATATCTATAAGATAAACCAGTATTATCCATGCTCGAATTACTCACTACTGTTTTAACCGTCCGAATCATGTATTGGTATTTTTTTAAACGTAAAGAAGAAAAAAAGATTCCGATTGCGCCGGCAACTACACCGGCTCCATCCACTAAAAAAGTGGTTACTTACGATACGTGGCTCGATGAATGGATTTCACGGCATGATTTGAAAGTAAAGTATAAACATGATGATAAAGTGTTTTGCTACCATTTAGCCATGATGCTAAAAACCTCTTTTGTCGAACTAGAAGTTGAATTGCAAAAATCAAACAACAATGTGCACATCAATATTCTATTTCCCATACTCATTGATGATCGTTTCTTCCCGCGGCTCAATATTCTCATTACCGAATTCAATGCTGGGAAACATCCCTACTCGCTTTATTTGGATAAAAACTATGGCACCTTACGCATCTATGTAGATGTTCCCGGTGAATACATCCATCCGTTGGACAGCGACGGTAAAGCAGATGTTTTACGGAAAATGTTTTTACAGAGCGATGCCGTCTTCACAGAAACCATGCGTGTTGTTTACGGAAATGCTATGCCGGAGATCGCTGTGATGAAAATGGTCGGACAAAATTCGATTCAATTAAATTAGTTCGAGATTTGGTAAACGGAAAAGTAGAACCGAGAATCCGAAGTACGTTCAGCTTACGCTGAGTGTCTTCCGAAAAATAATATTTTTCAGATCGCTTGACATTTCGGTAAAACACTCTTTATCTTTACAGTCGAAATCATTGCATCAAGAAGCCTCGCGAAAGCGGGTCGCCAACCGAGTGGGAACACCACGGTGGTCAAAAGATGCGGGCCCGGAGGCCAAAAACGTTCCATCCCTCCTTCCCGTATCTTGTTTTTGCTGCGATTGGTTTCCTAAAAATATCGCACTATGCAAACACCTTATCGACTGACTGGAGCTACCATGCTTCGCTTTGGCAACAAATTCCTGCCAGAAACTTATCTGCTGATCATTACTGATCGCGATGTTCAATTTCAAATGCTTTCTAATCTGCAAACTATTAAAGATGGCCATGCCCTACTTTACATTTCTGAGCACGCGGTTACCCCGGTACATGTCCGCTGTAACCAGCCGTTTGATGTGGAGTATATTTTATTTGGCGAGGATAAAAAAGCTATCAGTTATGGGTGGATACCGGCAGGTAACTATGAAAGAGCGGTTTATATAAAGTCTTTTAATGCCAAGTATATTCTTTTTTTCCCGGAAGATCAGGTTCGAAAACACTATGAAACAGCACATGACAAAGGGCTGGAAATACGGATGGCCTCATTGCACCTCTATCAGCTTTCCGGTATTAATATCGAGCGGTGAGTTACACTAACTAGACTTCGATTAATATACTTGCCACTACTTATTAAATTCATTCTTTAACTACTTCTTTCAGTATGACATCTCGTCCAGTTTCTAAAAATTGTAAAATTGACCCGCGTGCTGTCGACCAGTGCTATGGACATCTCTTAGCAGAACATCCGGTTATAATTCATGTCAACTTTCATTTGTCGCCGGAAAAAACATTCCGGTTGAGTATTCTTCGTGGCGCACTGAATATGGTCCATTTGCGACGAAGTGTACAAATGGTGCATGCCGAAGGAATTTATGTCGCCGATAATTGTACAGACAAGAAAGGATTAATCATTAAAAACAAATTAATCCACCACTGCATTCTTTATTTTGAAAAAATGCCTTCCGGACAACCACTCTTTTCGCTGATTCTCCACCAACCCGGCGGAGATTCCTACATCAAACATAATTTGAAACGTAATAAAAACGACATCTACACCGTCGACTTCTTTGACGAATAGTTCCAAATTGATTAACTAGATACACACCTTGCATCGACTTCATATGTTAAAACCGCTTGTATAAAATGAAAAAGAAAACATTTATTGATCACTCTAAGAAAGTAAAAATCAATCCAAATGTCTGGGGACCGATAAGCAGTTTACAGCACCGGGAACACATGATAGTGCTCTACATGCTTATTTTTTTGAATCCCGAACGCGACTATCGGTTAAAAATTCATAGAACCACTTACCTGGAACACGGAGGTGGTGGTTGGCGATTAATTCATGCGGAAAACATTCATGTGGTTACGAATGTGTTTGATGACAGCTATACACTAGTCTCCGGTAAAAACTTACATCGTTGTACACTCTACTTTCCCTCACTGCCTCATCATGTGCATGAATTTTCACTGATTGAACGTTGTGGCGGCAAGGGAATATTTAATAAGAGCGATCTTTTTCGCCCTCAAAACGGTATGCTGTGGCTTCAACTTGATTTAGATGACAGTTATTAAATGGGGTTTATTTACGGCTCATTAAATATCTACAAAGCGCTTTTGAATCTTTAGAAAAATCAAAATAAGCTATCTGCTCAACAACGGCTTCACCTTCTCGCCCATCAATTGTATGGAATGCATCAACTTTTCGTGTGGTAACGCACCGGTATCCATTTGAAAAGTAAGCCGATCTATGCCTCCTAGCGCTTCACTGTGTCGCATGATTTTTTGTGCTACTTCTTCCGGACTTCCGATGATGTATGCGCCTCGCGGACCGGTCTGCGCATCGAACTGCCCGCGTGTCACCGGCGGCCAACCGCGTTCTTTTCCGATGCGTGTCATACTCACGGCATAACCGGGATAAAATTCTTCCACCGCTTGCTCGGTAGTTTCAGCTACGTATCCGAAAGAGTGAAGTCCGACTTTTAATTTATCAGGCGCATGTCCGGCTTGGGCACCGGCCTTGCGATACAAATCAATCAGCGGACGAAAGCGATGTGTTTCACCGCCAATCACCGCAACCATTAAAGGCAAACCAAGCAAACCGGCACGAATGAACGACTCCGGTGTTCCGCCGACGCCCAACCAAATGGGAATTGGATCTTGCATCGGTCGCGGATGAACAGGTTGTGCTCTCAACGCCGGACGGAATCGTCCGCTCCAGGTGACTGTCGCCTCCGCGCGTAGTTTCAATAACAAGTCGAGCTTTTCAGCAAAGACATCGTCGTAATCCCGCATATCAAGTCCGAACAATGGAAAAGCGTCCGTGAAAGAACCACGACCCACTACCATTTCGGCGCGGCCTTTAGCTATAAGATCCAAAGTGGCGAACTCTTGAAAAACGCGTACCGGATCGGCGGCACTCAACACGGTGACCGCACTTGTTAAGCGAATATTTTTTGTTTGAGCGGCAGCAGCAGCGAGCAACACCGCCGGTGCAGCATCTAGAAATTCTTCGCGATGATGTTCGCCGATTCCAAAGATATCGAGTCCCACTGCATCGGCCTGGCGAATACGCTCAAGTAAAAGCGCAATGGCTTCCGGCGCTTTCGCGCGTCGTTCGTGTACAGGATAATCAAAAACCGCCGCGAAACTGTCGATGCCGAGTTGCATTGTTCTCCTTTTTACAAAGATAGAACAAGTCGTAAGCTATTAAAGTGGTTATGTCATATCGTTGCACCATCCGTTCAGACAACGCACTGATTTACTTCAAAATGAAAATCGAATTATGCTTGAACGTTGGGCACGTCTTACTGAGACGTTGTTTTACGCAGCGCACGGTAAAACACCGACATGGAAATGGTGTGAGGCAGTGTAATTGCGGCTAATCCCATGATTACCAACGGAACCGGCTGCCCTTGAAACGGTTCTATGCGCTGAAACAGCGCGTAAGCAGCAACAATGAATACTATTCCGGCCAACGTAAACGGCGCTGCCGTTTTTATCATCGTTGACGCAGAGAGTTGTAATCCATGCTTAAGATCATTCCACGCAGTAGCACTGTGTACCAGAATATAATAAATACCAAACGCGAGTAAAAGTGGCAATTGTGTACCTATACCAAGTACAAGCAAAGCGTTGATCAATTGTCGTGATCGTTCTGCAAAAACAAAAAACAGGGTTACGATTGCCCCTATTCCTGTGCATATTAACAGCATCGTGAATCGGCTCAGCACTGGAAATTCTATTCCAAACGGTCGCAAGTACTCGGCCGTTTCCGATGGATGACTGAAGAAGAAAAACAGTATCAGCAAAGCTCCGTACGTCAATCGAAGTACATTGCCTTTGAGTGCGGAATGATGCAGGTCTGTTTCGCCGAAATGATACGCCGAGTTCAGCAAAAAAACCAGCAAGACGATGAGTGGAGAAAAGAACCACGCTCCGAGTATCAGTCCGATGATACCAATGTAATAAAGGAGTACTACGGAATTCCGCAGCTTACCGTTTGCGCTTCGGACCAACAGATAATAGTCGAGGGATCCATGCGCCATACCGGGAAATACAAATCCTATCGCCAAAAAGGTGACAGAAAGTAGTCCGGAATAGTTGGGGAAAAAACGATCTATCAGAAAAAAAAGTATCGCCACG
>CAINVI010000026.1 GCA_903854075.1 Candidatus Pollutiaquabacter sp.
ACCTCGCTCCTATTCCGAAAAAGAAAAAATAATTTGATCAGATTACTTCATTAATTCCTAATAACTACCAACAATGCCGAAACAAAAAACCCACTCCAGCGCAAAGAAGCGCTTCAAGGTGACCGGCACGGGTAAGGTCAAACGTAAGCATGCTTACAAGAGCCACATCCTGACGAAGAAAGAGACTAAACGTAAGCGTAATCTGACGCACGCAGGTCTTGTATCTTCTGCAGACATGGGCCGCGTAAAAGACATGCTTGTGATCGGCTAAACCGTATCCATCACTAACAGTAACTATTCATTAACCAGACAAAGAGCTAAAAGATTCCGACCCTCGGAACGCTCCCGTCAAAAACCGAAACAAAATGCCACGTTCAGTAAATCACGTCGCTTCCAAGGCCCGTCGTAAAAAGGTCTTACAACTCGCTAAAGGGTACTTCGGAGCGAGAGGTAACGTTTGGACCGTTGCCAAAAACACCGTAGAAAAAGGTCTTCAATATGCTTACCGCGACCGTCGTGCTAAAAAGCGTGACTTCCGCGCACTGTGGATTCAGCGTATCAATGCCGGTGCCCGCGAGCACGGCATGAGCTACTCTGAACTCATGGGTAAGATCCATGCAAAAGGTCTCGAGTTGAATCGTAAGACACTCGCTGATCTTGCCATGAATCACCCGGCTGCTTTCAAAGCTGTCGTTGATCAGGTAAAGTAAGCTTCTCCTATAGCCACAAAAAAAGCTCCGATTTCGGAGCTTTTTTTATGCTTTATCCTGCAAGAACCGGAGATCAGTTGACTCCCATCTCCTTGAGTCGGTCTTGCGCCAGCTTATACGCCGGATAAATCGATAATGCTTTCATGAAATCCTTCTTGGCAGCATCACTATTGCCGGTCAACTTGAAGGCCATACCGCGATTATAATACGCTTCGACATAATCCGGATTGATTCGGATGGCATCCGTGAACCATCCGATAGATTTTTCTGCTTCATTACGGTAGATCAAGGAAATGTAACCCAGGTTAAAGTAGGCATCAGCATACTGTTTATCCATTTTCACAATAGCCGTATAATCAAGTTCTGCCTGGTCGATTCGTCCTATTTGCTGAAGGAATAATCCTCGGTTATATAAGGCTTCGGTACTTCCCGGACGAACCCGTAAAGCGTTATCATAATATTGAACCGCTAATGGATTTCCGCGCTCAGCGAAAATTCGTCCAAGTTCCAAATACGCTTCGTAATGTTCGGGATCGATCTCGACGACGGTCTGAAAGCTGGAAATCGCCCTGGCCGTATCTTTCATCTCCTTGTACACAAATCCTTTGATGAAATAAGGTTTCGCCTGACGTTCATCCAGTTTAAGCGCATCGTTAGCATATTTCAACGCATCAGGATATGCTTTGAGGTAAAGATTTAATTCGGCGAACTTCAGATTGGCTTCCTTATTAGAAGGATCCAGCGCTATGCACTTACGGAAAGCATCGACCGATTCGTTCACCTGCAAACCGCGGAAGGCAAAATCACCCAGGAGCAGAAAATAATCCTGTTTAGTTGAATCCAGGCTTACGGCTTGCTTCATGTCATTGATCGCCGCCGGCATTACACCACGTGCATTATTAATCAGTGCCCGCTCGACATACAACGCCGCATTTCCGGGATCGGTAATAATACGGTCATTGATCAACTTCAACTTATATTCCAGCCGTGTGGTGTCGACATCGCCGGAAGTTTCCGGTTTCTTTGTTGCCGAATTACACGCAGATAGTAATACGAATGCGATGAACAAGTACACACCGCCGTTTCGGAGGAATTGATGCATAAAAAAGGGCTGCAAGTTTTACCTGCAGCCCGAAATTAGGATTAAAATCGGAGAATTTCTCCGCGAACCGTTTAAATTATTCTTCGGTTTCTACCGGAATATCGTTGATCGCAGCGCGGATTTTTGTCTCCAGTTCTTCAGCGAGTTCTGGATTATCCAACAACAATTGTTTTACCGCATCGCGACCCTGCGCCAGTTTCGTATCCCCATAACTGAACCAGGAACCGGCCTTGCGGATAATTCCTTTGTCAACACCCAGGTCCACGATCTCTCCCACTTTGGAGATTCCTTCACCGTAAAGAATATCAAATTCAGCAGTACGGAACGGCGGAGCGAGTTTGTTCTTTACGATTTTCACTTTGGTGCGGTTACCAACCACATTTTCTCCGTCCTTGATCTGTCCGATACGACGAATATCCAAACGAACGGACGCATAGAATTTAAGAGCATTACCACCGGTCGTAGTTTCCGGATTTCCGAACATCACACCGATTTTCTCACGAAGCTGGTTAATGAAAATGCAGCAGCAACCGGTACGACTGATCGTTGCTGTCAACTTACGCAATGCT
>CAINVI010000027.1 GCA_903854075.1 Candidatus Pollutiaquabacter sp.
AATCCACCAAAGTCCACAAGATTACGGACGAAGATGTCAAAGACAAACCCACCTTCAAGGAATTGGCGCAAGAATTCAACACGTTTCTCGGCGGATGCGACATGGCCGGTTACAATTCCAACAAATTCGATATCCCGTTGCTGATTGAAGAATTCACCCGTGCCGGCATCGATTTCGTTTTAGCCGATCGTAAATTGGTAGATGTTCAGAATATCTTTCATAAAATGGAACAACGTACGCTGTCGGCTGCTTACAAGTTCTATTGCAACAAAGATCTTACGAACGCACACAGCGCTGAAGCCGATACGATGGCTACTTTTGAAATACTCATATCCCAGCTGGAACGCTACGATTCGCTGACTAATGATATCGACTTTCTGGCGCAGTTTTCATCGGTCAACAAGAATGTCGATTTAGCGGGGCGAATTGTGCTCAACGATGCCGGCGAAGAAGTCTTCAATTTCGGCAAGTACAAAGGGAAATCGGTACGAGATGTATTCAAAGCGGAACCTTCTTATTACGACTGGATGATGAAAGGCGATTTCGCGACCAATACCAAAAACGTCATCACACAAATTCGGCTGAAAGACTTCAACGGCAAGAAGTAATCGGTTTCCATCATGAAGATCATTTGTATCGGACGTAATTACGTCGCTCATGCACAAGAACTGAAAAACGAGGTTCCCACCGAACCTGTATTTTTCCTTAAGCCTGATACGGCCATTTTACCACCGGGCCGCGCCTTCTATATTCCCGAATTCTCCCAGGAAATTCATCACGAAGCCGAATTAGTCTTAAAAATCTGTAAAGAAGGCAAGAACATCGCTCCTGAATTTGCTGCACGCTATTATGATCAGATAACCGTCGGGCTGGACTTTACCGCTCGAGACATACAGCAACGTCAGAAAGAAAAAGGATTGCCGTGGGAACCCGCAAAAGCGTTTGACCACTCCTCACCGATAGGCCGCTTTATCCCGCTTAGTGAGGTAAAAGACTCGTCCACTATTGCTTTCATTATGACGAAAAACGGCGAGACCGTTCAATCCGGCACGATACGTGAAATGATTTTCTCTTTTGACGCTATCATCAGTTACGTATCCCGCTTTATCACCTTACGAAAAGGCGATCTTATTTTCACCGGTACTCCCAAAGGCGTCGGACCCGTTGCCGCTGGTGACCAACTCGAACTTTTCCTCGAAGGACAATCGTTACTCAGCGTTAAAATTGCGTAAATAGGAATTACTCCGGGTTGGTTGACGTACCTCCAACTTCGAGTGATTCGCTGACGCCTTCGTTATAATTCTCTTTGTTCATCGCCACTTTCCACTTACCGTCTTCCTTGACTAAAGTCAGGGATTCCACTCCGGCTTCCGGTCCTTTGTTTTTATCTTCGTAGGTATAGGTTGCTACATTACCCTCTATCTTTTCAGCAACAATGGAAAAATTGTGCTCTTCCAGTTGGGTGGAATCTGAAACCATTTTTTTAAAACCATTCAGCATATCCATCAACCTGTCAGTCTCTTCAGTTCCCAGTTCCTTAGCCCGCTCAAAATCGTTAGCCGCCATATAACCTAAAAATGTCTCTGCAACCTCGCGCGGAGAATCACCACGATTACAAGAAAAGAAGACTATCAATAAGAGTCCGGATAAGCAGACAAGTGTTCGTTCAGCGATTAGACGTTTGACGTACATAGCTGGAGAAGGAATAAATCGGTTGAACATATCGGTTGGAATAGATGTTTTCGCAAGAAATATAATGGATACCTGAAGCCACTGTCAAAGGTAAAGAAATCCTGTCGTGCGAAGCATTTTGGATGGCCTTGCGGACAAATTCCGTGCAGTAGAGTTTGTCATCCGTAGTCAAGTCGAAATCGGTATCGAATCCGGTGCAATCCATGCGTAGCGCCAAGGCTGATCGGACAATTCGTTGTCCCAGTTTTGGTTCGCCGATGACACGAAAAAAGGCTACCGTATCGGTTTCGTTCACTGAACAGTAGGTTTCAATATCGTCGCTGCGAATACCATCGACTTTGGATCCTTCACCACCTATCGCATGCAGCACTTTCCACTTTCCGGACTCCTTGAATAAAATTCCGGCATGTGAAAATGTCTGATCGTGCAAGGACATTCTGCGCAAGAGCTGACTGATAAGGCTTTTACCTCGACGAAGCACGATATCGCCCTCTTGCCATCGATCACCTTGAAGTGCTGGTAGCACGTTTTTCGATGGCACAGAAGTAGCAACATCCTCGTGCCAGGAATTCGTAAACGCCATTACTCCTGCAGCGAAGAAAAGCAACATGATAAAAGCCAGGAAACGACGGATTCTCATCAAACAGGAATAGCGATAATGAATTCAGAGCCTTCGCCTTCGACACTTACAACAGAAAGTTTTCCGTTATGTGATTTGGTGATGATATCATAGCTCAACGACAGTCCCAGACCGGTACCGATTCCCGGCGGCTTGGTCGTGAAAAAAGGATTGAACACCCTTTCCCGTACATCCTTCGGAATACCTTCACCATTATCCTTAATATGGATATTTACATAACCGTCCTGTAATCGCGTAGTGACATTGAGCAAAGGTTCAAAATCAAATGAACCGGACTTTTCAAGTGCAGCTTTCTTCTGGTACATGCTGTAAAAAGCATTGTTGAAGAT
>CAINVI010000028.1 GCA_903854075.1 Candidatus Pollutiaquabacter sp.
CACGGGCAATCACATCATCGATAAATCGGATAAAATTATGGATATTCTTTTCGTCGTAGGCTTCCGTATCTAAGTAGTCCCAGCCCGGCAATGAATGACTATTGGTCACATCAGCAATATTGTCCGGCATGCCTTTGTATGTTACCGGCACAATCGCATTTCCATAACCTAACGCGGTGCGTACGCCATTCTTAGTTATCATGACCAGCAAATACTCCATATTCAATTTTGCCGAATAGATCAGATCGCGAATCTCGAAGGTATCGTCAACAATTACTTTTTCCGTTACCTCAAAGGGCAGATGAACGACCTTCGCATGATGCGGGGATACATAGATCGCCAAACCACTGGACAAATGTCCATAGTTAATGTCATCGGTTGTGCGCTTCAACTTATCCATGATGGAATGTGCCAATTGCTTACCGAAACGCGGAGTGAGCTGATTCTCCACATTCAATAGCAATTCGGTCATATGTTTCCGGTCCAGTTTAAAATCAGGATAGCGCGGATGGGTAGGAATGACAATTGAAACAGCAGGGTATTCTTTTTGTCCAATTAAGTTGGTGGCAACAGTTTCCATGGCTTGAGATAGTTTAAATTTTGTAGGATTTTCAGGAAGACGGGGCTGAATTTTCGTCCTTCCATACTGTAAACGTAGGGTATTCGCATAGGACCACGGGTGACGGCCATCAAACCAACGAATGATTTTCATCAGGAACATCGGTAATCCATGAACTTTAGAATCCGAAATCTGTTGATTATCTTTACAACAATGAAAATGTTCCGTTCCCGCCCTTCAATACTTCTAAGTATCCCCTTGATTGCTTTCACTTTGCTGATCAACGGCTGCAAAGATGATACGGAAGACCCGCTGCCTTCAACTGGCAGTATAAAAATGACGGTGGAGCATTATACCGGATCAACGCCCTTACTACTTGGCCAGCTCAACGCAACCAATGCCGCAGGAAACACCTATCAGGTCGACTTATTGAAATACTACCTTTCGAACGTTTCTCTGATACGTTCAGACAGTTCGCTATTCAATCTTGGAAACTACGATCTAATCGACGCCGACAACCCATCCTCGCAGATCGTCCGTGGAAAGGATATTCCCAACGGGAATTATATCGGAATTCGCTTCTTTATAGGCGTTGACAGTGCACGTAACAACTCCATAGACCAATCAGGCGACCTGGACCCCAGCTATGGCATGTTTTGGCCGTGGAACACCGGCTACATTTTTTTCAAACACGAAGGATTCTATACCGATACAGCCGGCAATATTCAATCTTTACTTTTCCATTATGGAACTGATATTGCTTTAGCGACTGTATCGTTACCATTATCGCTTGAAATCAATGGCACTGAAAAATCGCTTAACTTACGATTTGACCTGAATGCGTTGTATGCAGATCCGAATATCATTGACTTCAATATCGACAACTACCATCAATCGGACAGCGGCAATGACAGGAACTGGATTGAAGCATTAAAGCAGAATTTTCCGCAAGCATTTTCAATTTCCGTCATCCGCTAATCCGTGCAGCCCATGTCCTTGCAGCGCATCCTCTTTTTCGTATTATTTGGAGCCGCACTACTGGCCTGCAATGATGATGACCTTCCTCAGGCGGATGGCCCAACTCCTTATTCTTTAATAATTCCGTCGTCACTTCCCGGACTTCCGATCCCTAACAACAATCCGCTTACAGAAGAAGGAGTTGAACTTGGACGAAAATTATTTTACGATCCGTTACTTTCCGGCAATAACACGCAATCCTGTGGTAATTGTCACAATCAGGCAGACGGTTTTACAGATAATCAGTTACAATACAGTACCGGTATTGACGGTATTTCCGGAGACCGAAATTCGATGCCGTTGTTCAACATCGGTTATGCGAACAATTTCTTCTGGGACGGAGGAGCCACCACACTGGAATCACAAGTGGTCGCGCCTATCATGAATCCGATTGAAATGCACGAAGATCTCGCTAATGCTATTAGCGAATTGAATGCACATCCGGACTACCCATTGCTTTTTAATAAGGCGTTTGGCTCCGACTCCATTACCACCAGCATGGTCATGAAAGCTATTGCGCAGTTTGAACGAACGCTCTTATCCGGTAATTCCAAATACGACCGTTACATGAAAGGTCAGGCGACACTGACACCACAAGAACAGAATGGTCTGATTGTATTTCGTGCCGCGGCGAAAGGAGATTGTACGCATTGTCATACACTGGGCGGAACGTTCACTGACTTTGGTTACCGAAATACAGGGCTGGACTCTATAGCCGTTGATAGCGGTCGCGCCCGTATCACGTTAAATCCCCTGGACCTGGGACGATTTAAAACACCCACCTTACGAAATATCGCTGTAACAGCTCCGTATATGCACGACGGGCGATTCTTTTCATTACAAGAAGTGTTGGATCATTATAACACAGGCTTTCATTATCCGGTGAATCTGGATCCTAATTTGCGAGCAGCAGTAAAAGGTCGCATGACTGCGCAGGAAATGACAGATTTGATCGCTTTTCTTCAGACGTTGACCGACACTGACTTCCTTACCAACCCTGCATACGGCCGGCCATAATTCCGGCTTACTGTACGCTTCTGCCATCGTAAACATTTACGATCTTTTGCTATCTTTCGAATGTAAATTCAGCATTCTTATCCTACTATCATGAAGAAGCTACTGTTTGTCCTCGGACTGTTTGTGATTAGTTTCACCGAATCAAAAGCCACCTGTCAGGCGGGTTACAATCAAGTCATCATACAGATTATACCAGATAGTTGGCCGGCTGAAATTTCCTGGGATATGTACACTTCCGGAGGAACACTGCTTGCAAACGGCGGCTCTGTCGGGGATACGGTTTGTGTCGCCGTTGACAGTTGTATAGTTTTCACTATTTACGACAGCTACGGTGATGGCATATTCTCACCCGGCGGATATTGGCTATATCTTAACGGCTCTCCGATAGCATCAGGTGGCAACTACGGCAGTTCGGATGTACAAGCCATTGCATGTCCTGCGGGCATGTATTGCAACGAACCGCTGCCATTAACTTACGGCGACCGCTGGACATCCTTTGACGACACATGGTATACCTTTACGCCTGACTCGAACGGAATCTACGTATTGAGTACATGTGATAGCAACACGTGCAACACACAAGTTTGGGTTTACACGGCCTGCCCTCCGCTGCCCTATACAGATGGCCCGATGGGTAGTTTTGTATACAATGATGACAATTGCGGACTGCAAGCTAGTTCCAGCTTTATGCTGGTTGCGGGTACTGATTACCTCATTCGAATCGGTGACAAGAATAATGATTGTGCGGATTCCATTCATTTCAATTTCTCTTACTCCGGACCGGTAACAGGTTGTATGGATCCGGCTTCCTGCACCTTCAATCCACTGGCCACTGTTTCCGATTCCACCGCATGTGCATACTACCCTAACCCTCTTTGTCAGGGTCCTGATCTTCGGTTCGACTCACTGTCTTTCCTTAATAGTTTACAATTGCAAAGTTTCAATGCCGGAAATTGTGATGTAGCGGAAGGTTGTGTGACTGGCTATGGTCAGCGGTACGTTATTGCATTCACATCCAAAATCGATAACGTAGGAACGTTGGATTATTATATCGGAACACCTTCGTCGCAGCCAGGAATGTTCAATACCAACAACTGCCACGGACATGCGCATTATGAGGGCTATGGTGACTACCGCTTATACGACACCACCGGATTTATCGTTCCTGCCGGACATAAGAACGGGTATTGCGTCATGGATTTGTGTGGTTTCGGGCAATACACCTGTGGTAACATGGGCATCTCTGCCGGCTGCTACGATGTTTACGGCATTGGAACACAATGTCAATGGGTCGACATCACTGATGTTCCTGATGGCGATTACCGTTTGGCTATATTGATTAACGCACAACATTTGCCGGATGCGTTAGGCCGTTACGAGACCAATCATTTAAATAACGCACTACAAATCTGTATCCGTATCACAAGAAATTCTTCGGGCATCCCTTCGTACGTCGTTCTACCCAACTGCACACCATTCGTAGACTGTAATGGAACACCCGGCGGCGTAGCAGAATACGATTGTAATGGCGTGTGTGGTGGTTCTTCCGTTTACGGTGATCTTAATGCAGATGCTGTTCTTAACCAAAGTGATATCAACACTTATATGGATCAGGTTCAATCGGTTTTTGCCGCCACACCATGTAACGATTTGAATGCCGACGGCCAACTCAACATTTTTGATGTTGCACAAACCAACTGGTGCGTTTACGGTAACCCTTCTATACAAGGCGGTTCCCACAACCACTGTCGATTCCCACGGAATATCATCAGCTACCTGGACACCACCGAATTGAGCATCTACGACTGGGATCAGACCAACAACTATATCGATATCGCACTCAAAAATCCCCGCACCGGAGTCAAGGGATTTCAATTTGCAATAAGCGGTATTGCCATCTCTTCGTATGTCAGCCTAGTGAATCCCGGAGTATTTCCGGTTGACCTACGTGTCATCCCTTCTCTAAATCAGATACTGGCCTTTGGACAAAATGACTCCACCATTCCGCGTTCAACTGTTGCACAACCTATTGTACGTATTTACTATTCGGCTATCACTGACACAGCGATATGTATCAGTTCAGTGCAGGGCGTCATGAACGAACGCGGCGAAGGAACCATTACGATATTGAACGACAATTGCCGATCGGTAATTACGACGTCTATTGCTTCCCAAAACAATACAGCAGAACTGATCGTGATGCCAAATCCGGCGAATCATACGGCCTACCTGCACATTAAAAACGGCATTAATGGGTTGAGCAGTGTTTCCTTATCGGACGTTTCCGGAAAACAGTATACCGTTTCGGCTCAACCCTTCCGTAACGACTGGTACTTACTGGATTTGCAGTCGCTGCCGTCCGGAATTTACATCATTCGCGTACTCAACAACGGGATCTATGGAGCTGTACGGATGGTGAAGCTCTGAACTCATCCCTTCGCAGCATTCCGCTCGCCGAAAAGCCCGAACAACACCAACGCAAAGGCTGCGCCTGTTGTGTCACACAACATATCTTTCTGGGCATCCCAGACATCACCTTGACTACCGAGATAGTTCGCGCCTGCTTCCGGGTCGCTGGTGCTCGCGTACGCCCATTCTATCCATTCATAGGCAACTGCTGCAGTTGCAATAACGAATAACGGATACGTATACTGTAAAAAACGAGATGCTGTCAATTTTTTACGCGTCAACCATTCTGCAATGGGATAGGCATAAAAACCAACGGTGACGTGTGCAAAGCGATCATAATTATTTCGGTCAAAACCAAACAATTTCGTTACCCAATCAAAGGGTACTTTTTCAAACGTGAAGTGGCCGCCAATAGTATGCATGTATAACAGTACGCTCATCAGCACATACGACAGGTTGGAAAAACGAATTTTTCGCCAATACAAAATCACCATACCCGCGAGCAGCACCCACACCGTAAGGTTCTCTGCCCACCAGGTAGGTCGATCCAAAGGATTGACAGCGAGAACGACAAAAAGGACAAGATAGATCGTCAATAACAGTAAAGGAAGTTTAGTGGTAGTGTTCATATTTCAACTTTAGTTGCCGCCAACCTACAGTAAAACGTGGTTAACCACCTTGACTTTTGTCAGTTATGCCATTCCGCAGTAAAAAAACCGCTTAAATTGGTATTATTACGGCTTTTCGGTATATTTAAACGAGCTATTCAGGCCATGGCCCGGATTTACCAACTGCTCTGCGAAAAGCATGTATCATTTTCTGAACCATACTTTCCGATATTTCTTTTTGGGACTGTGTTTTATGATGGTCGCTTCCGTCGTAAAGGCGGCTCCGGTAGCCTCTTTTACGGTAAGCAACACGGTGGTTTGCATTGGCCAATCAATAACAATCACTTCTACAGCCACCGGTAGTATAACCAGTTATACCTGGAACTTCGGTTCTGGCGCCGTCCCCCTTTCTGCAACAACTCTCGGTCCGCACTCCATCAGCTACTCAACACCCGGACTGAAAACTATCTCGTTGACGGTCACCGGACCGGACGGCACCTCCACCGAAACACAAACCGACATTATTCAGGTGAATGCAGTTCCCGCGACACCGGCAATAATAACCGGTCCCGAAAGCGTATGCAGCGGCGCAACGGCTGTATCGTATTCGGTGCAGCCGGTTACTTATGCCAGCAAC
>CAINVI010000029.1 GCA_903854075.1 Candidatus Pollutiaquabacter sp.
CAGGAAGGAACAGCGCGTTTCGAAGATACCAATCTGCGGATTAAGAAAAATGCATTGGGGCTTCACTCCGAAGGACGCATTGTCGCTGGTTATAACGGCGACCGCTGGTACAGTTCGATTACGGCCATCAGCTATGTGGTGACCAGCGCCTTTGAAGGAACCAATCCATTTTCACAGGGCTATACTTTTGGACGAATCGCCGTTGGCTATAAGTTCAAGATGAAAGAAACGAAATCACCGTTCCTCAAGAAACTGGGACTTTGATTGCACCATTCGATGATTGATGAATAGTGTAGGCTAAGTTACTGATCACAACTTCTGTAACGTGCGGTATGCAAAGAGTAAACTGAACAGGGTGAGAACAGCTGCTGCCAGAAAGGGTGCGCCGGGAAAATAGATATCACCTCCAGGGGCCGAAAAATAGGCGAAGAGATTCGTCATCAGCAACGGACCAACAATAGAGGTCAAGGAAATCAGACTTGTCAGGGCGCCCTGTAATTCGCCTTGTTCGTTCGACGGCACTTGTCCGCTCATGATACTTTGCAAAGCCGGACCGGCGAAACCGCCGAGTGCGGAAGGCACCATGAATGCGAACATCATCCATCCTTTGGTGGCGAATGCAAAAAGGACGAATCCGATGGCATAAAAGGTTAGACCGAGATATACAGATCGCTTATTACCCAACCGCGGATTGACAATACGAATCAATCCGCCTTGTACGATGGCAATCATTAATCCAACAAAACCTAGCGAATAACCGACCCACTTTTCTCCCCAGCCAAATTTTTCCATCGTGTAGAATGTCCACGTAGATTGATTGGCATGGCCGGCGATATAAATGAATACAAAGGCGAGTACCAATTGAATGATGACCGGGTATTTCCTCAGTTGGCGTAGGGAACCTATCGGATTGGCGCGTCGCCAATCGAACGGCCTGCGATCTTCCTGCTTCAAGGATTCCGGCAGAACAAAATAGCCATAGGTGGCGTTGAGCAGCGCCAGGCCTGCTGCCGCAAAGAACGGGACACGCGGTCCGAATTGGCCCAACAATCCGCCAATGACCGGACCAATAATGAAACCGATTCCGAAGGCCGCGCCCATCATACCGAAATTCTGCGCCCGCTTTTCCGGCGTACTTACATCAGCAATATAAGCGCCGGCCGTTGTGTAACTGGCACCGGTCAGACCGGCAATTAGTCGCCCGAAGAAAAGCCAACCAATCGTTGGTGCGAATCCCATGAGCAGATAATCCAAGCCAAAACCAATCAAAGAAGCCAAGAGAACAGGCCGGCGACCAAAGCGATCACTCAACGCACCGATTATCGGAGAAAAAACAAACTGTGTGAACGCGTACGCAAAAGTGAGCAGTCCGCCATAGCGCGAAGCTTCACTGATCGACCCTCCATGAATGTCCTGAATAAGTTTGGGAAGTACCGGAAGAATGATTCCTAAACCGATAACATCGATGAGTAACGTAGTGAAAATGAAAGCCAGTGCTTTCGTGTTGGGCGGCCGTTGCATAAAATTGAGGTGCAAAGAAAACGACAATAAAACGGCAAAACATCATTTTAAGAAAATTTAATCGATCTATTCAGGATATTTGCGCTTATCATGTCCATGGCCGATCCACGACACATCGCGATCCGCGATTACAGCTACTCGTTACCCGACGATCGTATTGCAAACTATCCGTTGGAGGAACGTGATGCTTCGAAGCTGTTGGTGTACCGTGAAGGCTCGATTCATGACACGACTTTTTTATCGCTTCCCGAGTTCCTTTCTTCCGGCGATCTCCTGGTTTTCAACGAGACTAAAGTCATTCATGCCCGATTGATTTTCAAAAAGCCAACGGGCAGCACTATTGAGATCCTCTGCCTGGAACCACACGACATGCCGGATCCGGCGGTGGCACTCCGTCAACAGGGAAGTTGCACCTGGAAAGTGATGATCGGGAACCGGAAACGGTGGAAAGAAGCGTATCAAGAGTTGATGGTCGATAAGGGCGATGGCTCCTCTTTCGCCTTGCGGGCTACCATTTACGGGGAAGAGACTACCGGACCTTTGGTACAATTCAGCTGGGAGGAGAATATCACTTTTGCAGAGGTCATCGAACTGGCCGGAAAAATTCCGCTACCTCCCTATTTCAAACGAGAACCGGAAACGAGTGATGAAGAACGGTATCAAACCGTTTATGCGCGTCACGACGGATCGGTGGCTGCGCCAACAGCGGGATTGCATTTCACCCCGCGCGTACTGGATGCGTTAGCAAAGAAGAATATCGACACGACTTTTGTCACGTTACACGTCGGCGCCGGCACTTTCCGTCCCGTCAAATCCGAATTGTTGGAAGATCACGTCATGCACGAAGAACGGATCGTGATGTCGCGTACCTCCATTCTACGTCTCCTGCGAATCCTTGAAGAAAAAAATGATCGCCCTGCCGATGTAACCGGAAAAATAGTTGCCGTCGGCACCACCTCGATGCGAACGCTGGAAAGTCTTTACTGGATGGGAGTCAAGCTCCTTTCGCAAGAGGAGTTGGACAAGCCGTTAACCATCGACCAATGGTATCCGTACGAAAAACGCGAAAGTGCCATCCCTCCTGCAATCGCCCTGAACGCTATTGCAGACTATTTAGCAGAGCATCAATTATCCCAATTAGTCGCAACCACTGGAATAATCATCGCACCGGGATATACCTTTCGAATGGTGGATGTGCTGATCACTAATTTTCACCAGCCGGACAGCACATTACTGCTACTGGTAGCCGCTTTTACAGGCCCGGACTGGCGCAGGATCTACGATCATGCGCTGGCCAACGCGTATCGTTTTCTGAGTTACGGCGACAGTTCAGTCTTGTTCCGTAATTTATTGAATCGGTGATCCGATTTTTATAAATCGTCTACTGTTGTGGCCCAGCACAGTCAGGCCCTTGTCAAAAGGTGCGCCTGCATAACCTGAAGGAGATGATCCACTAAACGGTTACGCCAGTGCGCCATTTCGGACACGTCATCCCCCCATCGACGACCCAACATGCGCTGATGCATCTGCGGTGACGCTGACAGGAGTTGTGTAATCGTTCCATAGAATGTCACCATAGTAAGGTCGATATCCACCTCCCGAAAGCGACCTTGCTCTACACCATCCTGTAAAATTTTACGGAACTCATTCACCTGCCGCAGCAAGGTATCGGCGATGATCCGTTGTAATTCCGGACGACTGTTCAATGAAGCTTCGCGGTAAAGGATCCTGTAAAAGCGCGGATTGGCCAGCCATCGGTCAACCAGAGAAGGCACCAGCGCAGCGAGTCGTTGCACAGGGTCAGATGTACTTTCATTAGGCGCCTTAACTTTTTCGAGAAGAGACGATGAGCGATCTTCCACCAACGCTTCAAACAACTTTTCTTTGGAACCGAAATAGTAGGAAATCATGGCCAAGTTCATGCCGGCTTCTTTGGCCAGATCCCGTATGGACGTTCCTTCAAAGCCGTGTTCCGCGAACAGGAACTCCGCTTTATCGAGTAAAGCTCTTCGACGGTTTTGCATTGCACAAAGTTGTGCAAGTAATTTTAATTAATCAAACGTATGATTAATTATTAAATTATCACATTATATTGATTTTCATTATTTTATGTCTCTTCGCTCCATGGTTCCTTTCGCTCGAGAGCGCCCGAACCGTATGCGGGATGTTTCATCACCGGGAAACGGCGACCCGCAATACGGACGAAACCTCGGCGAGCGGCGGAGTTGGATGGCCGGGCACTGAACAAATACATGTTAAAACACGCCAATTTTCGGCGTAAAAACGGCAACTACGTTCGGCAAAAGCGTAAATTTGCCACCCAAACTGTGTCGACGATTCGACCATGATTCTTATGCAACATCAGGACCTTCCTTCCGACTATTTTCCAATGGTCATCCAGTTCATCGTGGCACTCGGATTTATTGTCACGACCATGGTAGCCACGCACCTGCTGGGCCCAAAAAGAAAATCCAAAATCAAACTGGAATCGTTCGAGTGCGGTATTGAATCGCAGGGCAACGCACGTATACCGTTTTCCATCAAATATTTTCTGGTCGCCATTCTTTTCGTGCTCTTTGATGTGGAAGTGATCTTCATGTATCCATGGGCAGTTAATTTCAGAGAACTGGGAACAACAGGCATCCTTGAGATGTTCGTATTCATGGTACTCCTCCTCACCGGCTTCTATTACATCATCAAAAAAGGCGCACTGAAGTGGGAATAGTGAAATCGCTGTTGTACCGACAGCATTTCAATCGATAAACGACTACAGTATCAACTACGGAATTCTACTCCATGTCAGCAATCATTACTCCTCCGAAATTTGAAGTTGCACCTACGCCTCCAGGCTTTGAAGGTCCCGGCTTCTTTGCGACTACACTCGATAAAGCCGTCGGACTTGCACGCAAGAACTCTTTGTGGCCGCTTCCCTTTGCTACATCCTGTTGCGGCATCGAATTCATGGCTACGATGGCATCGCATTATGACTTTGCGCGATTCGGTTCGGAACGACTCAGTTTCTCACCGCGTCAGGCAGACTTGCTGATGGTGATGGGAACGATTGCCAAAAAAATGGCTCCGGTCCTGCGTCAGGTTTACGAGCAAATGGCCGAGCCGCGCTGGGTACTTTCCGTGGGAGCCTGTGCATCCAGCGGCGGAATCTTTGATACCTATTCCGTGCTGCAAGGAATCGACCATATCATTCCTGTCGACGTGTATGTTCCCGGCTGTCCGCCGCGACCGGAGCAGATTATCGACGGCGTGCTCAATATCCAGAAACTGGTGGGTGAAGAATCGCTTCGCCGCCGCAACTCCCCGGAATACAAACAACTTCTCGCCTCCTACGGCATTGAATAATCCGTCATGGAAAAACCAACCCTAGAAAACGTCCTCGCGGAGCTGCAACAACATTTCGGCAGCAACATACTGGCTGTAGAGCAAGACTACGACTTTCATACCGTGCACATATCCAAGCAGCACATCGTTACCATGTTGCGCTACCTGTACGATCACGACACTTTCCGCTTTCAGTATCTTACCACGGCGTGTGGACTTCATTACCCGGATGCTGAACGCCCCTTCGGTATGATGTATCAGGTGCACAGTTTGACCACCAACTTGCGTTTACGCTTCAAGGCGTTTACTACTGCCAGCGATCTCGAATTCGATACCCTGACAACGGTGTTTCCTGCCGCCAACTGGATGGAACGCGAAGCGTTTGATTTCTTCGGCTTTCACTTCAAAGGACATCCGAACCTGAAGCGTATCCTGAATGTAGAAGACATGGATTACCATCCGCTGCGTAAAGAATATCCGATCGAAGACGCGACGCGTTACGATAAAGACGATACGCTCTTCGGACGCCGGCCGGCCGGTTACGACCGTAAACGCTTACAACCCTGAACCGCCTTTCCCGATGAAAACCAATTTCGACACAACGACGGCTCCAGCAACGGAAAAAGAATATTCCATCCTTAACCTGGGCCCAACGCATCCCGCGACACACGGCATTTTTCAGAACGTACTGAAAATGGACGGTGAAATCATCGTGGATGCCGAGCCTACCATCGGCTACATCCACCGTGCTTTTGAAAAACTGGCCGAACACAAACCGTTCTATCAAATCACACCGATCACCGACCGCATGAATTATTGCTCGTCGCCCATCAACAACATGGGATGGCACATGACGGTGGAAAAACTGATCGGTGCTGAATTACCCAAGCGCGTTGAATACATGCGTGTCATCGTGATGGAGCTGGCACGTATTAGTGATCATATCATCTGTAACAGTGTAATTGGTGTGGACACTGGTGCTATGACCGGCTTCCTCTACGTATTTCAGTGGCGGGAATTCATTTACGAAATCTATGAAGAGTTGTGCGGTGCACGACTAACTACCAACATCGGTCGTATCGGAGGTTTTGAACGCGATTTCAGTGAAACAGCCTGGCGTAAAATTAATCACTTACTGAAAGAACTGCCGGCAGGACTAAAAGAATTCGAAAATCTGCTGGTGCGGAACCGCATTTTCATGGATCGCACGATCAACTGCGGCCCGATTTCTGCCGAGCGCGCTTTACAATACAGTTTCAGCGGCCCGAATCTTCGCGCTGCCGGTGTGGATTATGACGTTCGCGTTATGAATCCATATTCTTCTTACCACGAATTTGAATTTGATATTCCGGTTGGAACCAATGGCGACACTTACGATCGCTTTATGGTGCGTCAGGAAGAAATGTGGCAAAGCCTGAGCATCATTCGTCAAGCCATTGATAAGCTCAACAAGCTCGACGATAAAACAACCTTTCATGCGGACATTCCAAGTTTTTACCTTCCTCCGAAAGAAGAAGTGTACAACAACATGGAGGCACTCATCTACCACTTCAAAATCGTGATGGGTGAAACCGATGTGCCTAAAGGAGAAGTATATCATTGTGTGGAAGGTGGAAACGGAGAACTTGGCTTCTACTTGATCAGTGATGGCGGACGTCAACCATTTCGTTTACACTTCCGCCGTCCGTGCTACATCTATTATCAGGCGTACCCGGAAATGATCAAAGGGTCGTTCCTGAGTGATGCCGTGTTGACGATGAGTTCGATGAATGTGATTGCCGGCGAACTGGATGCGTAAAGCTTAATTGCCCTTGCATGTAACAACGTTCGTTGCATGAATCAATATATTATTAGTGCGTAATACCGAATACTACAAATTACTCACCCTATGAATAATATCCGTTTCAGTGACGAGTCACTGGCGTTGGTCCAAAAAATGATCCGACGTTATCCGGAAGGCCGACAGAAGTCTGCCCTG
>CAINVI010000030.1 GCA_903854075.1 Candidatus Pollutiaquabacter sp.
CTGCCAGCGAATGCCGAATTTGAATATCATGCCGGCTTGCGGGTAATAGGGTGTCAGATAAAATCGAGGGGTTGTTATATCGTTTCCGATATTTTCCAGTTTCGCAAAAAAGGAAGCGGTCTTTATTTTCACATTCATAAAGACGTCAATCAGGACCACGTTGGCCGAGGATACGGACTCCTGCAAATAGAAAAATCCGGTGGCTGGCATAAACTGGTCACCGTTGAACGTGGAAATATAGCGTGCTTCGATTCCTGCGCGTAGCACAAACGTATTTCGGTATAGTGATCGTTCCCAAAAAAGACTGTGGTAGGTTGACCATTCCGGTAATCGTAGGACATCGTCATCATCCGTTTGCTGGTAATTCACACGATGATCCATTCCCCACTTGCGCCAGCGAAAGTCCTTTTCCAGGGAAATACCATTAACG
Organism: Candidatus Pollutiaquabacter sp.; assembly: GCA_903854075.1. Lineage (GTDB taxonomy): Bacteria > Bacteroidota > Bacteroidia > AKYH767-A > 2013-40CM-41-45 > Pollutiaquabacter. The sequence continues at coordinate 431 of CAINVI010000030.1, forward strand.
TCTACCGTATTACCGGCAACGGTTGGAAGCGCCTGTTGATTCATGAAATAATAGCCATCCGTGGTGTGACGAAAGAACGAAAGACTGAATCGATAAACCGGTAAACGAATTCCGGCGGTCATTCTGGCGTCTGAAACAGATGTGGAAGAATTGTTCCACCGGAAATGATTGCCGTCCTGTAACTCGTAAAGGACCGGCGTACGGCTTTTCGTTAGTTGTGCACCGGCAAAAATCTCCGTGTTGGCTGTTGTGCGCACCAATTTTCCGGAAGCTTCGTAATTGCCTTCAAGATCGCCTTGGAAGACATACTGCCCGTTCAGTACTAAAGATAAGGAGTTATGCTCCAAGGTCAAGGACGAACCTGCAGCTAGGCTATTGAATTCGGTTTCCATCCGCTGCCACAGCCGATAATATTGATGTTCCGCGAAAAGGGTCAAATTGGAACTGAAATTATTTTTAGTATTTGCGCCAGGTCGCCAGTTCAGACTGGCTCGATTGCGCCAATCTGTAAAGCGTAGCGAATCGTCTGAGGCTTGACCAAGGTAAAAGTGGTTGTAAAAAGTACTGTCGGCAGTTTGGTCAAAGTAGGCATACGATCCGTTAGAGAGGGTATTGCTGAGTCCGACTTCAAGTATACGCGCGGATGAGTCGGCGCCACTTTTCAGTCTGTAATAATTGGCCAGGTGAAAAGATTTATCCCGGTATCGTGCGCCTGCGTCGGTCAGGCGAACAGGCAGTCCTTTCATGTCGAGATTGCCTGGCTTGTCAACCAAGAAAAAAGAATCGTTGGTAACGCCGCCATTGGCTTGCAGCTTAACGGTATTCCAAAATGCATTTGCATAGACATGATAACGTCCGTTGGCTGAGTTGTAGTCGCTAAAGAAACTGAACCTGTTGTAGTACGTGTCACTTCTTGGCAGAAAATCCTGTACATTAAATCGTTTGAAATTAAATCCTGCATTCCAGTTCTTTAAGATGTTTTGCGAATGCAACACTTCAATTTTTTGTTCACGAAAAGCACCCATATGGTAGCGTAACTCGGTGAACCGTTTATTGGTTCGCCAGTAGTCAACATCATCTAGCCGCAGCAAATAAGGGTCGTAGAGTGTTAGGCCTAGCGTTTGAAAAACGGAGCGTGTAGGAGAGTAGGAGAGTGATCGGTAAGGACTTCCCAAATTTCCCAGGTATTGATGGTTTGCCGCTTTCACGGGATCGACCTGGTGTAAATGGTTTAGTGTGGTATCGATGGAGGAAAAGTCAACCGTCGACTTATTCCAATCACTTTCAGAATACAGTTTTATCCGTGTAGGTAGTATCGGTAGCACCGAGTCCCTGTTTTCTGCAGGTGCTCCACCATAGACCGCATCAGTGGTGGACAGCAGAACTATCAGAAAGGCCGCGGGTAAACTGAAAGATTTCATTGTTTTTTATGCCTTTCGGCCTTCAAATTTAGCAGAAACATTCATTTTTTAACGAATAAAAGCCATTTACTTTTCAGATTATCGGTAAGGTTATAAGGCGCAATGTGGTATGTTCGATGAAGCAGGTTGTATATTACGAATGAATCCGTATTTCATGATTGTCAGAACGCTCATATTGACGCTATTAGTAATAACGGGGTTATCCTCTGTCCGGGGTGCGACATTTTACTCTATCGCTAACGGAACGTGGAACAATCCAGCTATCTGGTCAAATACGTATGGCGGACCAACTTGTAATGCCACACCGATTGGTTCTGATTATGTGATCATTAGTCATACAGTGACGATGGATAAAAGCCTGAAAAACGGTGGCGCTGGATTTATTGGAGGTGTTTCAAATACGGTTTATGTCTCTACCTCCGGACATTTAAACGGTGGAACAAAATACAGTTTGGATGTACTTTCTCAGGGCAGCCTCACCGTTTGCGGAAAATTGACTGTTTTGAATATTGAGTTTTTCAACGGAAGTGTTTTTAATTCTTGTGCCGGATCAACGGTCCAGATCAACGGTTCGTTTATCAATCGTAATAACAGTTCTAACATCCAGATCAACGGCACTGTGACGGTTGTCGGTACTTTTTTAAATGGAACAGGCGCCTATATTGGAGGATCAGGAGCTATTGTGGTCGTAAATGGACCGGCAACGAATGAAGGAACGATTTTCGATTGTATTGGCATGTATCCGTGCAGTAGTTATTCATGTCTGATTAATTCGAGTTGTGGTAATCCGGTAGTGTTGCCGGTCAATTGGTTGGGATTTTTGGCTGCGGAAAGTGAAGAAGGCGTATTGCTCGAGTGGTCAACAGCAGCCGAAGTGAATTCCAGTTATTTTGACGTGGAATACTCCAGCGATAGTCGGACGTACGAAAAGATTGGCACACAGCCGGCTGCCGGCAATTCTTCGTATACGCACTATTACAGTTTCCTTGACCAAAGGAAGTTCACCGGTTCGTGCTATTACAGGATTCGCCAGGTGGATTTTGACGGTAAGTATACTTTTTCGAACCTTGAATATTTATTACGTCAGCCCAAAGGACAGCCAATAGTATCGCCCAATCCGGTGACAGGAAAGTACATCGAAGTCCAAGCCGACTTCGAAAAAACACAAAACTGGACCATACGATTATTTTCACCAATGGGTCAGTTGATTTTTGACAACTCAGGTCAAGCTGAAAGAGATGCCGCGGAAAAATTATCGGTGGCGATACCTGAAGATGTTGCTCCGGGAAGTTATTTTCTGTCGCTTCAGCTTGATAACGAGGTTTTCTATCAGCAGTTGGTGATAGCGCCATAAATCTTATAAAACGACAAAAGCCTTTTCAAATTGAGCTGTTGAGTTCGTATATTGACGGACTAATTACAGCTTTTCTATGGAGTCGTTTCTGGCAAAATTAGCTGCTGAACTTTTTACAAAATTCGGCGGCGATTTCAACGGTGTTACGGTCGTCTTTCCTACGCGTCGTGCCGGGCTTTTCTTTCGGGCGGAGCTCGCAAAATTACTCGACAAACCCGTTTGGGCACCTCGAGTATTGGCCATTCAGGATTTGATGCTGGAGATCGCTGCTAAATCGTTGCCGGATCCCGTCACCCAATTGTTTGAATTATTTGATGTCTATCGCACTTATTTTCCGGAAGAGGAATTTGACGAATACTATCCTTGGGGCGAGGTGATGCTTAAGGATTTTGATGAACTGGATAAGAGTTTGTCGGATCCTGCTAAAGTTTTTTCAATCATTGCTGATCTCAAGGAGATTGACGCTTCCTTTGCCTTGAGTGAGGAGGAGATGGATCGCCTGCGTTCCTTTTGGAAACATTTCTTTGACAAGGATAGCACTCGTTTGAAAGAAGAGTTTGCGCAGACCTGGCGACATCTGTTGGTTATCTACAATGAGTTTCACCAACGGTTAAGTGATAAAGGTTGGTGTACGGAAGGACAGGCGTTTCGTATTGTAGCGGAAGGAGTAGGCAACACCGATACAATTGATCAGCGCATCGGTCGGCACGTCGTTTTTGCCGGATTGTATGCTCTCTCCCGCAGTGAAGAAAAAGTCATCAGCTACTTGTTGGAAAACAACAAAGCGAGTATCTATTGGGATGCTGATGAACATTATATCCGCGATCACCACCAGGAAGCCGGACATTTTTTACGTTCCAGTACATTGTTTGATAAATCATCGTCCAACTGGATCGTTAATCATTTGAGCGGGTCAAAAAAGGATATAGAAGTTATTGGTATTCCTATGGAAGTGGGTCAGGCAAAAATGGCCGGACATTTGGTGGATGAATTGTCCAGGATTCCGGGTTTTTCCCCGGAAAAAACAGCTGTCGTGCTGCCTGCCGAACATTTGCTGTTTCCAGTCTTATATGCCATGCCGGAATCCATGGAGAAAATCAATGTGACAATGGGCTATCCGTTGCATCAAACGCCCATTTTTTACTTGTTTGAATCACTAATCGCGCTACAGCGGAATGCACGTAAGTCAGGAACTAAAAAATCAACTTCGTTTTATTTTAAAGATGTAGTTTCCATCTTAGAGCATCCGTATGTTCGCATGATTGATCGTAAGGCGGTTGATGCGGTCAGAAAATTGCTGCGCGATGAAAAGCTCATTCGGATTACGGATGAAAAAATCATCGCCTCCGGAAATCATGAGTTGTTCAGTGTCATTTTTCGATTAGTCGGCGACTCCGCTCTTTTGTTTGGTTGGTGTCGTGAGATTATGCGGTTGTTATTGCAAGCCATGGAGCATCAGCAATTCCGTTCGCATCGCCTGGAATCGGAGTTTGTGTCGCGGCTATTTACGCAGCTGAATCGGTTGGAGGAGATTTATGAATCGGTAGCAGCGTCTTCAACGTTAGAAACCTGGTGGAACCTATTTAATGAAATAATACGTTCGACTAAGATTCCGTTTTCCGGAGAACCCTTAGAAGGTTTGCAAGTCATGGGATTTTTGGAAAGTCGTGTCATTGATTTTGACAATATTATTCTTCTTTCCGTTAACGAAAATCATTTGCCGGCAGCCGGACAACATCCTTCTTTTATTCCCTACGGAATACGTAAAGCCTTTGGTATGCCTACGCATGAGGATCAGCATGCAGTAACAGCCTATCACTTCTATAGATTGTTACAGCGTGCGAGTAAGATTTACCTCATCCACAATACGGAAACACAGTCCATCACGACCGGTGAGCCTTCGCGATACATTGTGCAGCTCGAACAGGAATTAGCGGCTCGATATCCCGA
>CAINVI010000031.1 GCA_903854075.1 Candidatus Pollutiaquabacter sp.
ATACGGTTCCTTGTTGCCCCCTCAAAATTCTTCAAAATGCTCGATTCATCCAAAATGACGCCCACATATTTTGAACAATCAATGTTATCAAGCTGCTCATAATTTGCTACGTGGATAACGTTTTGCTTTGCAGTTGACCATTCTTCAGCAACTATGCCCCATTTATTAGCCTCATCAATCGTCTGACCCGTGACAGCCAACGGAGCAAGCAAAAGAACGGGCCCGTTTTGGCTTTTAGCAACAATCCGCCCCCATTCAAGTTGCATAAAAGTTTTTCCGGTTCCTGTGTCGGTAAATAAAGCATGGCGACCGGATAAAATAGCCCGCTTCACTATGTGCCTTTGAAAATCCTTCAGCATGACATTCATCGTGTCATCAGCAACATTAAACCCTGATTCCGTATGCCTTCGGACTTTACCCCTTAAGAATGATTCGTAATCCATATTTTCACAAAAATAAAAAAGCACCCCAGAATCGGCGGTTGCAGCGCGTCTCCCGGAATGCTCAAAATTTGTCTTTACTTGTGATCTGCAACATCACAACAACAATATACGATTTTACTTTTTACATCCCTCAACAAATCCGAAATACTCCGACGACTCAAGATCAGCGGCTTCTTGTTCTGTGATTGCCCGGCCTTTTTTTAACACATTAAACGGCCACTGAAGCAAATAAACGCGTTCAGGGCTCAAACATGCCACCCATACCAGAAAAGCAGCGCCACCGGCCTCTGTGACATCTTCCATAGCTTTCAGTTGGTGCGTTTCCATGTCTGACCACTTCAGCTTGTCCTCCCGAAACTTGCACTCGCAATAAATCGCCTGTCCACCGTGTCCGATGGCGCGAATGTCCCCGGTGACTCTTCGCACCGGGAACGCGCCTGTAATCTTCTTGCCTGACCTGATCACCGTGAAGCCGGTTTCAATCTTTTCGACACATTTAAAGCCAATTTTTCGCAGTGCGTCCATGGCGATTTCTTCGGCTTGCTTGCCGTGCGCTCGGTTGATCTTTGCTGTTTGTGACCGCTTTTCCTGCCCGGTAGTATCGAACAGGGATTTCTTCCGCTGTACTGTCATGATATGCGCCTCGATTTATCGACAATTACGCAAAACCGCCACCATGAATAAACTGTATTAAAGCGCTGTTTCCTGCGCTCGAAACTCCATCCAGAGCTATAAATTGGAAGCAAAATAAAGTGAATCATGATCTTAGTTTAGAGTGTTAAATACGTAGAAACCGTTCTGCATCGGGACGAGGTAATAGCTGTAGAAAATCCGATGATAAAATCCGCTGATTGGAACAACGATCCAGTAAATCCGAGTAGGGATTTCAATCATTCTTTTCCTCCATCTTAATCTTATCGTTTATCGTTTTTGCAAGCTTAATTCCAGCCTGTTTTCTGTGTTCAGAAGCGTCAAAGCCTTGAATATCTCTCTCAAAAAGCCATATCTTTTGTACTCGCTGATAGACAAACAACACGTCCTCCAGCTCCTTAATCACTGATAAAGCATCCCCTTTTCCCTGCGCATATCGCTGCACTGCAAAGTGTAATTCACCTGTCTCTTCTTGTAGCTTTTCAATAGCTTCTGAGGGACCGAGAATTGATATCGCAGTTTCGTGTATGTCGCTCATAGCTTCTCCACCGTTACTTTATAGATTCCGATCTCTTTTGTGATGTGTTTCGTCATGCGCTTTACTTCCAAAGACTCCACATGTATGACGAGTTTTTCACATAAAAAATTAGCTTCTTGAACTGCTTTTGAAACGTGAAAATCCTCGGGCAATGCATGGTTTTTGTAGTTCATTTCGTAGAATGGAAAATCTTCACTATCATCATATTC
>CAINVI010000032.1 GCA_903854075.1 Candidatus Pollutiaquabacter sp.
CTGGACAAGCTTCTTGTACGCGAACTTGAAACGTGCACGATGGAGACACCATTGTCCCAAAAAAGCAACTAGGATCTAAATATCTTCCAAAAGCACGTTATGATTCAGATTACCGAACACATTCAAAAATTGCGAATCGTCCAACTTTTTGAGGCAGCGCGGCGCTTTGAGGAAGAAGGCCAAGAACCGTTTGGTGTGCGGATCAACTACGATAAGCTGAATCAGAAACATCCCCAGTTCTTGCCAGACTATGATTTTTCGACGGTCGATGACCCAGACGGACTGTATCGGTTTGTTGAGCACCAGGATCAGTATTATTCCTGGTATACCGAAGACAACTATGAGCACCTTGGAGACGAGCTGTTCTGCCTTCATCCATTTACTGCTAAAGACTTTGAACCGGGTAAACCGTGGCTCGACTACCCGATACTCTACGACCGTATCGAATACTCCAGTTATGGAAACAACTTGGCCATCACCAGTCGCTTCTACCGAGAAGAACAGGTAATCCATTGCGAGAACCATACCGTACTGATCGACTTTTGGAACAACCACTGGTACCGTTCCGAAATCCAATTCTCCATCTTAGAAGCCGATCTGGTATTGGAACGACACGAAGACCGAAACGGAAATAACTGGATAATAGCACATCAACTCACCAACAATCAATTGGTGGAAACCAAGCTGGACACCGTAGAGAAACTCGCTGCATACGTGCGTGCGGGAGGAAACTTTTCGGAAGATCAAGAAATGGACCTAATTCACGATTTGGATCATTTGGAGGCAGCGCAATACCTGATCGAAGAGGTGAACCCCCTGCTGCTTGAATACTTCAGTGAACGATTGCGGGACGATGAAAATCTCATTGAATTAGCGACCGCATTTTGCGACGATGCCTTTGCTTTTGCCAGCGATCGAATCAAAGATGATCCCGTTTTCATCGCACACCTAATCTCAACCCTTCCAGCGTTGAGTGTACCAAAGCTGTACGAGTCTCTCCGTCCTGAGCTCAAGGCCCAAACGACCGTTGCAGTTCGTGCACTTGCCAAAGATTTTGACGGTACATGGAAGTGCCTAACCCCAGAAATGAAAGAAAAAATTAAGGAAATGCTTAACCTCATAACTCAGGAAGGATCCCCAATATGCCATTTGCGCTGGGTTGACGTTAGAAATTTTCCGCCTGCCTTCCAGGAACAGGTTGTAGAAGCAATGCGCGAACAAGCCGAAGAAGTCGGTTTGTACGACGCATTTCCCTACATAACCCACCACATGGATACATCCGGCGTCGTTTATTACTTCGGTCACCAGGAGTTAACCGAGGAGGACAGGGCCAATCTTCCGCAATTTTATACCAACATCCAATGCGTTTCCTTTGACCACGGGGGTATATTGGCCCTGGAGCACAGCTGCTCTCAAGCCTATCGCGTTTGTACTTTTTTGGGCGATCCGCTTTTTGACGATCTGCTGCACGATGCGGAATTCCACCTGGACGGATCCATCACGGTACGCCCAAATAATGTTGAAAAAGGTTGGTACACGCGCTACCGTTTGCAGTTGCCACTCCTACAGGAAACGGACCGAGCAGGTTTTGACAACGATCTCTACGGCATACCCTCCGTAGGACCGCGAGACCAATTGGTGTGTATGGACGGTGGCCGGGTAGTTGAGAACGTCTTCAACCCCATGAGCTGTCAAAACAGTTTAGCGTACCGACATGATTCCGAAAAGGCCATTGAAGTCGTACGCACTTGGCCTTGCGCGTTTAGTCAACTTAGCGCAGAATTAAAGAGTAATCCCTTGATTCATCAATCACTTCTGGACGGCTTAATAGCACGCCGAGAATCCCTGTCGCCGTGGATTCGTGTTTACTCCACAATACGATTGCAAGACCATTTCGACCGGAGTCAACTAATCGACCTGGTTCAAAAAAAACAACTTGAACCGGACACATTCCCTTATGCCCTTGAATTCGATGTTCTCGAAGCGTTTGCAGCATCAGGCGCGTACTTAAATGCTAAGATTGAGCATTTCTTCATGAATTGCTCGGAGGACCAATGGATCAAATTAGTCGGATTGAATGGGCGATTCATTAATATACTGCCGGAACGCTTAAAGACCGAGGGGATGTACAAAATAGCTGCGAATACCTATCTTGACAGTTTATCGGATGCACCAAAAGCACTGAGGACGAACATCGAGTTCGCACGGAGCATCGTTAGCAAACATCCCAATGCCATCTTGTACTTTGAGGATATTGCTACGGACCACGAGGAATTGAATGCTGCTTGGGTCGCATTCCAAAAATGGCTCAAAACCGACGATGATTTACCCTTTTAAACAACCGTGACCGTGAATAGCGTTTTAGTGACTGATCACATCTTACAGATACGATTCTTCCAGCTCTTGCAACAATGTGAAAAGGAGAATCACAATCGCTGCATCGACGGTGATTGGGAAACGTTTGAAATTGAATTTCCAGGACTTTTGGAGTCCATAAAATCCAATGACCCCTTTCCCGTCAACGGCACCCAATCTGCACTTCGGTATTTTGAATACGTTTACAATATCTGTGAGGATGTAGACTACCCAAATCCACTGAACAAGGATAGCCTGAACCAAGAACGCAATTACTACTTCGGTAGTCAAGATGTGGGGATTACGAATTCAAATAGGCCGCTTAGTGCATTTCCCGTTTTGTACGACTCTATCATCCCAACGCAAGATGCGGAGTTGTTTGTTGCCTCGCGCAATGAGTGCAAAACCTTGCATAGGGCTGATGGGCAACTTGTTGTCCTACCAAAGGAGGAATGGCCAACGCCAATAATTCAAGACCCACCGAATCCTCAATTGCAAAATTGGCATCTTGGTATGAAAAAAAAGAACGCAGAAGATTTAAAATCGTTTCTTGACTTTGTGGAACGTACACATTCAGAATCAAAGAAAACGAATCAATAACCATGACCGCACAAATTCCAGAGTCCCTTCTCTACAAGGGGAAACAACATAGGTTGATAACCGACTGCCTGTTGTATGTGTACTTCAGCCAAAAAGAGCTGGAACTTTACTTTAGTCCGGGAAATACCGCACTTTTGCGAGGTTTCCTAGGCTCTTGGGAGGTTCAATCGGACAACAAACTTTTTCTGATTGATTTGGAGGGACAAACCACCGCATTTGACCACTTTAAGTACAAGGAAAAGCGTCGAGAATTACGCGCCCTCCACAGAGCCAAGGAGATCACACCTGTAGAGCTACAGCATTCGCTGAAATTGGCAAAGGAGAATTGTTTTGTAGAGGTAGTTTTAACGCTTGAGGCCGTCTTTCATTCAAATCAACCCGTTTTCGCCGACTGGTACACCGGGCCCCTTGTCCTTCAAAGTGGGAACCAGATTAAGTATGTGCACCTTGGTTACGAATCCGTTTATGAACATACAACTCTATTGAAGGTTGTGAACGGTCTAGTTGTCAGTGAAGAGGATGTCAGTAAACGGAAATTTCCTACTTTCTGATTGAGGCCGTGTGCCCTACACACCAAATCATAATACAGTAGACCAACATTTACACAACAGCTTTACGGCGCGTTCAACTTTTCAAGGCCGTTATCTGAGTAGGATTCTATAATGGGAAATCTTCGTCCCATTTTTCATAATATGCCTTCTTGGCATCGCGGTAAAGCAATAAAAACTCAGGATCGTTTTGGAGGTCCGGATTTAAATGATTGTAGACGGTGTAGCTCTGCCGTACAGCAGCCAGTGCTAAAGCCCGGTCATGGATAAACGCTGGCGCGGCGTATTTCAGCACCTCGCCGTTGATCTCTAAAAGGCGCAACACCAAACTCCGGTCCGCCCGCAGGTCGTTGGGTACAGACTGAAAGGCACCCGGACAATCACAAACGGCAACTTCAATGTAATCGATGTTCCGTTTAGCGTCTTGGCTTAGGTTAATAAACTCCATACCGTTTGAATGTAAAATTTTCAAAATGGCATTGGAATCCTGAGCCAACTCTTCCGTAACGCTTTCGATCCCTACGTGGTGGCCTAACAACATTATGAAGTCCAATTTTTCGTGGGTATCTATGGGTACTCTTTCCACTTTCCCATCGCGCTGTTCGTAAAGGACTTGAAATGCTCCGTTCGTTCGGTCGAATTCCTCAAACAACACCCATTCACTTGAGATGGGGTGGTAATCAACTTTCCCTAAATCCGCATAGTCAGGCGCTGCCCTTAAACCCGTGGGTTTAAGATTAGAAAACCACAATTCCTTGATTCCAAACCGACTCGTAACAACCCACCCCAGAGTATCGTAAACTTCAACGCTATCAAACAATATTGGGCAATTTTCCAATGGTAGTTCCTCTGAAAACCGCTCGCCCTCGAAGGTAACGAACTGCTTATGGTAGCAATACTCGGAGTACAGACTGATCCGGTTGGAATGGCGAGATTCAACGGTAATAAAGTCAAAGAGCCAATCGGTATCTACGCCATTGAAATCAAAGGTCTCTAAAAAACCAGGTTGCGCACTTCTTAGGCCATCCGCGTTAAATTCAATAGTTGGAAATGGCCCTTGGGTCAAAAGCAGCTGAATCAACTGGTAAAAACGCAATTGATGCGTGCGTTCAGAACTCGGAATTAATGGAGTCAAAGTAGGTAAGGATCCGGAGTTAAACTGCTTAGATCGCCGCGTAATTGAATGTGTGCTTATGAACGCGAATAACTCAAATTCCCGCCCAATTAGAATAGAAAGTCTTTTATGGCTTTCTCTCTGTAACCACGGACTTTGGACATAAGGATGCTGATGGCCTGTTCCTTCAATCTGGGATCGTCCAGGCCCGTAAATTCACTGATTGGCCCTACAACAAAAAAAAGCTCGAAGTCCTCTTTAGATGATTCGCTCATCAATAAATCTGCACGTGGAATGTCCACACGGCCAAAATAATGCGGACTCCCTTTGTAATTTTTGTGGCGCACGATTCGCAAAGCAAAGTCATCTGGCCTTGTTTGCTCGTTAAGTTCGTCAATACTGCCCTTTAGATCGTAGAGTTTAAGCTTGATCTTATCGAGTAAAGGATATCGACCAAGTTTTGCAAACTCCGGAGCGCCAAAGAAAAAGAAAAAGGCTGAAATCATGGGGCAAAGGTAAGTATAATCCGGCTGATTACAACTTAAAGTAATGAACGGATTATGGAATACTATTTACCCC
>CAINVI010000033.1 GCA_903854075.1 Candidatus Pollutiaquabacter sp.
AATTTCTGTTCTATTATTTATTTCTATATTTATTTTTTCGTGTAAAGACGAAGTGAAGGAAACCACTATTACAGTGCATCCACTCGAAGGATTAATAAAACTCAAGGAGGGGTACGCTGCCGGTGCAAAATTAGAGGTATGGGGGAAAAAGAACTTTTTTCAAGGATATAATAATTTATCTGTAGTACTACTGGATTCAGCAAATACAAAAGATACCTTAAAAGATGCCCATATCCATTTTTTGCCATTTATGACTATGCCTACGATGAAACATGCGTGCCCAGTTGAAAACCCTGGAGCACTAGCAATAAATGGGGTGTTTCCAGGAGCAATATCATTTGTAATGCCTAGTATGGGAGGAACATGGGAATTGGGGATACAGGTACATAACCATAAAACAGGCAAGAGTGGAACGGCCATGTTCTCAAATATTACAGTAGATTCACCTTCAAGTACTGTATTAAAAGTTTTTAAGACCCCTGCAAATGGAGTACTTGTATTAAGCATGCTTGCACCTTTGACTCCAAAAGTTGGTGTAAATGATATTGAATTTACCATCCATAAAAAACTGAATGCATTGGAATGGCCTGCAGATACAACATTTACAGTTTCCATTGAGCCCACTATGCCAAGTATGGGTCATGGGTCGCCCAATAACGTAAATCCTATCCATTATAAAAATGGTCATTATAAAGGGAAAGTAAATTTTACCATGACAGGGGAATGGAAAATCGGAATCGTACTTAATAATGACACAACAATCGGAACAAGTGCAAATCGATATTTTAATATTACATTGTAATCATCAAAAGGCGGGAAGGTAATTTCCGCCTTTTTCAAAATACGATTATGTATAAAAGCTTAGTTTTGGGATTATTAATAATTACAACATTTATAGTTAAGGGAGAGAAAAACTGTTGGAAAGATACGGTCAGTTTGAAGGAGGTCTCCGTTTCGGTTTCAGTACCGTTGAATAATAAGGAGGTGGTAGATTTTTACCGCAGCAATGAATTTTCGACTTTGGACAATATGAACGCAAGGCTTGAGGGATTGACCCTTATTAAAAGGGGAGCTTATGCTTTGGAACCGCAAATGAACGGATTTTCGGGTGGACAGTTAAATGTGACCATAGATGGGATGAAAATGTTTGGAGCTTGTACGGATAAAATGGATCCTGTCACCTCCTATATTGAACCAACGAACTTAAAGTCCATCAAGTTAAAGTCCGGTACCAATTGCTCAGAATATGGTTGTAATATAGGCGGTTCTATGGATATGTTTCTACAAGAGCCAGATGAAAAAGGTGGAGAGCAGACTGCGTCCATTGCTTATGGTACCGAAAGTGTATCGAACAGTAAAAATGTATTGTTTTCAGTGGGCATAAATAAGGAGAAATGGTCTTGGATTTCGGATGGAGTTTATCGAAAAACGGATAATTATCGGGCTGGAAATGGCTTGATTATCCCCTTTTCTCAATTTGAAAAAACGAATCTACACAGTGCATTAAAGTATGTACCAAATGAAATCAGTAGTCTGAAAGCAGATGTCTTGTATGACAATGCCCGTAATGTGGGTTATCCTGCTCTGCCCATGGATGTAAGTTTGGCCAAGGGAAGTTTGTTTGCGCTGGAGTATCAACGAAAAGCAATTACCCAACTAAAAGCAAAAGTCTATTATAACCAAGTGCTACACATTATGGACGATTCTCAACGAGATAGTCTTTATTTCTTGAAAAACAAACCGATTGGAAAGTCGGATTCGGTTTATATGCGGATGGATATGCCAGGTAAAAGTTCGACCTTTGGTTCATACTTTCAACTGATGGTGCCCTGGGGTGAACGGAATAAGCTGACCGTTAAGGCGGATCATTATACGAATTACTCCCTAGCCGAAATGACCATGCACATGCGCTATTCGGGACAGGCACCCGAGAAGCCGATGTACATGCAGACATGGCCAGCCATGCTTAGAAATGTGAGTGGGGTTTATGCAGAGAATAGTAGGTACCTCACATCAAACCTGATGGTAAGTGCCAATGCCAGATTGGATTACAACATCGACCAACTTGAATCGGAATACGGACCGGAGCAATTTGGCATTTTCAATTACAATGTAAAAAAGGTAAAAACCAATGTTATTAAAAGTTTTAATCTAACGACACAATACCGATTTGAAACGGATCTGAGTTTGACCGCAACGGCAGGACATTCGGAAAGGATGCCGACCATAGGTGAAAGGTTGGGATTTTATCTGTTTAATGCCTACGATGGTTACGACTATATTGGTAATCCGAACTTAAAAACGGAGCAATCGAATTTTATGAAACTCAGTTTTCAGCTCAACAAACCGACTTTCAAAGTGAATATCAGTCCGTCGATGAGCTTTTTGAGTGATTATATCATGGGAATTACAGATAGTAAAATTCAAGCAATGAACTTTACCGCCAAGGGAATCAGGGTTTATACGAATGTGCCCAAGGCTAAATTATTTAGTACGGACGTTCAATTGATGTACACACCTGTAGAGTATTTCACCGCCTTTTGTTTGAGTAAATATACCTACGGTGAGATCAACGAAGGTGAAGCAATGCCGTTGATGGCTCCTTTGAAGAACGTATTGGCACTGCAATATCAGCAAAAGGGTTTACAACTTCAGGCGGAGTGCGAATCGGCAATTGCACAGAGACGGATTAATCTTCATTATGGGGAACAGATTACCCCTGCGTTTACAGTGGTAAACGTGAAAGGGAGTTATGAATTTAGCTTTTCCAAAGTGACATTCAATACTAGCGTAGGGGTAACGAACCTGCTGAACAGGGTCTATTATGAACATTTGGATATTGGGAGGATTTATCGACCAGGGAGAAGTGTGGAGTTG
>CAINVI010000034.1 GCA_903854075.1 Candidatus Pollutiaquabacter sp.
CCGAATACTCCCCGGGATGGCTGTTCCCGATTGTGATCGTCCTTATCGGAGCCTTCGCCTGGCTACGTGTGTTTTACAACCGTTACCTCGGACAAATGCTCTATGCTTTGGTCAATGTGAACCTGGCAAACCAGATTGTGCGTGACGAGAACATTTTATTGCAGCGCGCTACTGTATATCTAAACGTATTGTTTTATCTAATCGGTGCGTTGTTTCTCTATGAAATAAGTTTCCGATTCAACTGGCCGCTATCAGCATTGGGAACCGGATTCAACCGATTTCTTTTTTTCGTACTCTTGATTTCGGCCGTTTACGCAGGCAAATTCCTACTACTGAAATCCTGTGGCTGGTTGTTTGATATGGACCGGGAACTGTCCACCTATCTGTTTACTATTTTCATCATCAACAACCTGCTCGGTATTGTCATCTTTCCGTTTACACTGCTGATGGCCTTTAATCCGGGTATAAACGGAACGTGGGTATTCACCATTTGCTTGGTGGCGATTGGGCTGCTGTACGTTTTACGGCTGTTTCGGGGCCTGCAAATCGGGCTGAACACGCCGGGCATCTCGCTGCTCTATTTATTTTTGTATCTTTGCAGCCTCGAATTGGCTCCTCTGCTTGTTCTTTTCCGAATTGTTGGTGAGAATTAGTAATGCCGCTTTCGAAAACCGAAGTGTCGACAATGAGCTTGAAAGTCAAAACAATCCTGGTCACGCAGCCTAAACCGGAAACGGATAAATCACCGTATTTCGATTTGGCCAAGAAGCACAGCCTAAAGATTGATTTTCGTCCGTTCATTCAGGTGGAGCCGATTTCCGCCAAAGATTTCCGGAAAGACAAAGTGAACATTCCCGAGCATACTGCGGTCATCCTAACCAGTCGTAATGCTGCTGATCATTTTTTCCGAATTTGCACCGAGTTGCGAATCACGGTTCCGGAAACGATGAAGTACTTCTGCGTTTCAGAATCGACCGCCTATTACCTTCAGAAATTCGTTGTCTTCCGTAAGCGAAAGATATTTTTTGGCAAGCAGACGATCAACGATCTGATGGATGTGCTCAAGAAACACAAGAAAGAAAAGTTTCTGGTTCCATGTACCGACATTCATAAACAGGAAATTTTCGAAACGCTGGATACGCACGGACTTGACTATACCAAAGCCGTCATTTACAAGACCGTTGCCAGTGATCTTTCCGATCTTGAAAAAGTGAATTATGATGTACTGGTGTTTTTCAGTCCGTCCGGTATCACTTCCTTGCTCAAGAACTTTCCGAAGTTCAAGCAGAATAACACGCGCATCGCCGCCTTCGGTCCTACCACAGCACAAGCTGTGCTAGATGCAGGATTACGTCTTGACATCCAGGCGCCGGTCCCGGCAGCACCATCGATGACGATGGCACTGGAGCAATACATTAAAAAAGCCAACAAGTAATCCGGTCATGTTCTCATCACCATCCGGCAGGCATACTTTTCGCAAACCGGAGCGGTTGGCGAGCAAACTGGCATTTGACCAGCTAATGAAAAGTGGCCGGCGCATCACCGATACTTCCGTAAGTATCGTCTGGAAATCGATGCCGCTGCCGACGTCTGCCCCTGTCCAAGTGGCCTTCAGCGTACCTAAACGTCAGTTTTCTCGCGCTGTTGACCGCAACCGAATCAAGCGACTCATGCGCGAGGTGTACCGCAAGAATAAAAACATCGTGTATCCGTTATTAGCTGAAAAGAGAAAACAATACGCGATTTTGTTCGTATACACTTCCAAGACGCTTCCCGCTTATACGGAGATAGCGGAAAAGATCACTACCATTCTGAATCGCCTTGCTGAAATTATTCAACAGACTCCTGAGTAAACTGTTCATCGGCATCATCCGCTTGTATCAGATTGCCCTGTCGCCGTTGCTCCGTCCCTCGTGCCGGTTCCATCCTTCCTGCTCACGGTACGGTATAGAAGCGATTCGTAAACACGGCCCCTTTAAAGGAAGTTATCTCACCATCCGCCGTTTGATGCGTTGTCATCCGTGGGGAGGAAGCGGATACGATCCCGTTCCTTAATCCTCATTAAACGTTACTACATGCTCCACGTGCTTCGACGCTTTCGCCTCCAACTTATCGTCCTTGCGACAGTCACCGTCTCTTTCATCAGTTACAGTTTTGTCGATGAATACTTCGAAGTGTCCAAACAACTGGATATTTTCAGTACACTCTATCGCGAAGTGAACCTGCACTACGTTGATCGTACGGATCCGGGTAAACTGATGAAAACCGGCATCGATGCCATGCTTGAAACGCTCGACCCGTACACTACGTTCATTCCTGAATCCGATATTGAAGATTACCGTTTCATGACGACCGGACAATACGGCGGCATCGGAGCGTTGGTTCGTCAGAAGGGCGACTACGTGGTCATCAGCGAACCCTACGAAGGATTTCCGGCACAAAAAAACGATTTGCGGGCAGGTGATGAATTGATTGATATCGATGGCAAGTCATTGAAAGGAAAAAGAACAGACGAAGTCAGCCGACTTCTTAAAGGAGCTCCGGGAACCTCCTTCAAATTAACTATACGTCGCGAAGGGCTTTCTACACCTTTGGAAAAACAAGTGGTACGCGCAGAAATAAAAGTAAAATGTGTTCCCTATTATACGGTACTTAAAGACAGCATCGGATATATCAAACTGACCGGCTTTACCGATCAGGCAACCATCGAAGTAGCCGCTGCACTAAAATCAATGAAGGAAAAATTGCCGCTGAAAGGACTCATTTTAGATTTACGCGGTAATCCCGGCGGACTATTACAGGAAGCCGTTAACATTTCAAATCTGTTTCTTCCGCGCGGAGAAGATATCGTTTCCACCAAAGGCCGCATGCAGGAAATGGACAAGACCTACAAAGCTGTTGCTCCGCCGATGGATGATCAAGTACCGCTAGCCGTACTGGTCAACAGCGGATCTGCCTCCGCATCAGAAATCGTATCCGGATCGCTGCAAGATCTGGATCGCGCAGTAATCATCGGTCAGCGGACCTATGGAAAAGGACTGGTGCAAACCACCCGGCCGCTCTCCTACAATTCGCAATTGAAAGTAACAACAGCAAAGTATTATATTCCAAGTGGGCGGTGTATACAGGCACTGGATTATTCAAACCGTAATGACGACGGCAGCGTCGGTAAGATTCCAGATTCGCTGATGCACGAATTCAAAACTAAAGGCGGTCGTACCGTACTGGATGGCGGCGGTATTTTACCCGACATCAAAACGGACACCAGAAAATACAGCAACATCACCAGCAGTCTTATCACAAAAAATATCGTATTCGATTTTGCTACCCGCTATCGAACGCTACACGATTCGGTTCCGGTAGCAGCAGCCTTCGAATTAAGCGAGAAGGACTGGACAGATTTTCTCGCCTTCCTGAAAAACAAAGAGTACGAGTACAGTACGAAAAGTGAAAAGTCACTCGACGAAATGAAGAAAAATGCTGTCGAAGAAAACTACTTCAACACTATCGAAAAGGAATACCTGGCGCTGAAGGAAAAATTGGTGGACGACAAACAGTCCGACCTAGAGAAGAATAAAGTCGAAATCCTTCAAGTACTGGAAGAAGAAATCATCACGCGCTACTATTTCCAGACCGGTCGAACAGCCGCAGGACTGGATCACGATCAGGAAGTGCTGACCGCCAGAGATGTTTTACTGCAAAACGACCGCTACCGATCCATACTTTCGGGCGTATCTGTTCTGCAAAAATAAATTCCGAACTTGCAGCGTGAACACAACTGACAATTACATCATCACTATCTACCGGCAACGACCTCTGTTGATGGCCGGACTGACGATGTTAATGATCGGACTTCCGCTGTCACTCTTCCTGACCAGTCTGTCGCAATTCTTTTTGGCAGGCAGTTTTTTTCTGGAAGGCTCGCCTAAGGAAAAATGGAAACGTTTTATCTCGAGTGGACTGGCCTGGTATGTTGCTCTCTTCTGGCTGCTGCACATTGCGGGGTTGGCCTGGACGGACGATTTTCACGAAGGCATCAAGGATATACGTATCAAACTACCGCTGTTCGTACTACCGCTGGTACTTGCCGGCAATGGCCCGTTGCTCCATAGCCAGTTTCGATGGCTGCTTGGTGTTTTCGTGGCTGCTGTGGTAACCGGCACGGTGATTCACAGTGCCGTCTTGACCGGCATGATTCCGTATGATGTGCGCGACGTTCGTGACATTTTTATCTTTAAAATCTCACACATCCGATTTTCCCTGTTTGTTTGTTTCTCCATAGTGATCTGCTACTGGCTCGCCGAAAATTCCCGTTTACTATTGCGCGTCTTGCTCTTCGTATTGATCGCTTGGCTGGCCGCTTTCCTGCTGGTTACCGCCTCGGCTACCGGATTAGCCATACTGATCGTGTTGTGTTTAGTAGTTATTTTTCTAAAGGTGCTTCCGCGTTTACCAACCGTTTGGTTGTGGATGGTGATGATACTGCTCGTGGGCGCATTCTACGTTGGCGGCCGGAAAATCGCAGTTGCTTATAACAAAAGTCATGAACAAAAAGAATATCCGGGTACATTCAGTCATTATTCTGCGGCAGGAAATTATTATTACTCGGACTCACTCAATCTTGAACACGAAAATGGTTATCGTATTTGGGTATATATCAGCGATCCTGAGTTAGAACAAGCGTGGGGAAATTCCAGTAGCATCAGCTACGACTCGATGGACTTAAAAGGTCAACCTATTCGCGCCACCTTGATTCGATACATGAGCTCGAAAGGACTTCGTAAAGATGCCGATGGATTCCGGCAACTTACACAAGAAGATATAGCAGCTGTAGAGCAAGGTGTTGCCAATCATACGTACGTTGGCATCTCCAGTATCGAACGTCGATTGCGCGAAACCTTGTGGGAGCTGGAAAGATACCGGCTGACCGGCGATGCTAACGGACAATCACTGGCACAACGGCTGGAGTACTGGAAAACAGCTCGCTGGTTGATCAGCAAACATCCGTTTGTTGGTGTCGGTACTGGCGATATGAAATCGGCCTTTGAGCAGGCCTATACGGCCACACAAAGCACCTTATTACCACAATACCGACTACGATCTCACAACCAATACTTAGCTACAACCGTTGCGCTGGGATTTTTAGGAATTGCTTTCTTCGTGATTATCCTGCTTACTCCAATAGCGAGTCGTCATCCGAACCGCGACATACTTTTTGTAGGATTTTGGATCATCGTTGTGCTATCGATGATTACTGAAGACACCTTGGAAACTCAACCGGGAGCTACTTTTTTTGCCGCGTTTATCTGTTTTCTATTGTACTCCCGGATGCCGTCCAAGCAATAACCGGCAAGATCAAGATTGACGGTTCGACGCTACCTCGCGGTAAACATCCAGTGTCTTTATCGCTGTCATTCGGAAAGAAAACGACTCCGCCTTTCGGGCTGCTGCAGCTGTCAGAGTTTCACGTAATCCAGCATCGCGCAATACGCGGATCACTGCATGAGATAATGATACATCGTCACCGACCGGCGACAACAAACCTGTTACTTCGTGCTCGACCAATTCCGGAATGCCGCCGGCTGCAGTAGCAACCACCGGTACTTTACCTGCGAATGCTTCCAATACAATCGTTCCCAATCCTTCGGTCTTTGATGTAATCAGAAAAAGATCCAGTGATTTCATCACTTCAGGAACATCCGTTCTGAAACCGATCAGTAAAACACGTTCCTGCAGACCCATTTTATGAATTTGCTGTCGAAGTGTCGCTTCGTCCGGACCCGCCCCGGCAATGATAAATCGTACATCCGGTAGCTCTTTCAAAACTTGTTCCGCTACGCGCAAGAAGGTTGGATAATCTTTGTGATCTGCCAGAGCGCTAAGGTTTCCAACAAGCCGCGTATCCGGAGAGAGCCCTAGCTCGCTTCTGATATCGGCCGGAACGACGGCATCAGTATACCGAGCTGTATCAATGCCGGAATGCACTACGCATAGTTTTGATTGATCCCGCAGGGCCGGTGCTGTCATCTCTCGGATCGCATGACTTACACAAATGATTTTACGCACCGAGGAATGATTGTATTTCCAACGTGAAAATACCGAATCAGAAACCGGAAAGTCCACACGCCGGCTCACGACGACCGGTGTTTCCATGGCAAACAATGCGGCCGCAAGTACTGCAGCAGTATGTGCATGAGCATCGTGTGTATGGACCACATCGAACGGATACATGCGCGTAGAAGCAGCAATTCGACGAGCAAGAGACAATCCCATGAATCCACGACTGAAATAGGGAGCAATCTCTACTTCCGTTCCGTGCAATCGATGTGCCAACGCAGAGCGCGAAGGACAAAGCACCAAATTATTTACTTGTTGTTGCTGTAGGGCGGCGGCAAGATACGCTGCCTGCTGCTCACCGCCGCGCCAGGTAAACGGCGTAGATACATGCAGCACATTCATAGTACCCTTCCTTTCTGCAAACGATAGAGTCGCTGGTATTTCCAATATACTGCTTTTGCACTTTTTCGTGCAATGGTCCAACCGGTTTTACCGTCAAGTAATCCAAGTTTAAGCAGGTAATTGCGAATAAAACGTGCCGCCGGTTTATAGACCATCTTCAATAGATTGGAGCGAACTCCTTTTTCAAAAAGAGCTTTAGCACCAATAGCACTGAACCTGTCGATCTGACGATCGTGATCGGCCGACGAATAATAACTGTAGTGCAGCAAATCGCCGGCAAGATGCGACTGTTTGCCGCCTTTTATCATACGATATTCATCGTGTGGATTTATTCCTCCCCAACGGCCGCTTTCCTTTCGAAACAAACGAACCTTTCGATCAGGATACCATCCGCCATGGCGCACCCAGGTGCCGCAGTAATTGGTGAGGCGGTTCATGGAATAAACATCAGCGGTCCAATCAGTCTTCACCCGAAGAATCGACTGCCTGAGTTCGTCGGATAGCGCTTCATCGGCATCCAGCGAAAGTATGTGATTAAAGGTCGCCTGCTCCAGCGCGAAATTCTTTTGTTCGATGTATCCTTCAAATGCATGCAACAAGAAGCGAGCGCCTTTTGAGATGCAGATTTGCTGCGTAGCGTCGGTGGAATTGGAATCTACGACCACGATCTCATCGGCCACGCCTTGCAACGAATCGATGCAGCGTCCGATGTTACGTTCTTCGTTGAACGTGATGATGACCACCGAGAGACGAACCATACTATTGCCGGCGAATACCGGAGCACAAAAATAGACCGATTAATCATTTCCTGTGCTAAAATTTATCGGTTACTCTCGTTTAACCGGCATTTCTTGGCGGATTCGATACTTAAAACGCAACCGAATCGTCAGGAATCCGTTTCTTTACCTGAACTGATTCCGCCTTTTGTGTCTATCGAACTAAAAAACGCCGTTACTGCCCTTCCAACCGGAGATATTCCGGCGTTGGCGCGCGTTCTAACCTGGATTGAAAACGACCTTGAAGGCTCAGAATCCATCCTACAATCTCTTCAACCGTCGCAGGAAATACCGGTCATTGGCTTCACCGGTCCGCCGGGAGCCGGCAAAAGCACCTTGATCAATGCGCTGATCGGACAACTCAGCGCCGGAGGAAAAAAAGTAGCTGTGCTTGCTGTGGATCCGACTTCACCGTTCAATTACGGCTCCTTGCTTGGCGACCGCTTGCGCATGTCTGAACATTTCACCGATCCAAATGTGTTTATCCGTTCGGTCGCTTCGCGTGGTTCTCTGGGAGGACTTTCAGAAAAGGTGATTGAACTGGTGGATGTATTGCGCTGCGGAAAGTTCGATATGATTTTGGTAGAAACCGTTGGCGTCGGTCAGTCGGAAATTGAAATCGCGGGGCTCGCAGATACCACTGTCGTTGTTGTTGTTCCGGAAGCAGGGGATGAAATTCAAACGATGAAATCGGGTATTATGGAGGTGGCGGACGTTTTCGTCGTCAATAAGTCGGACCGAGAAGGTGCGGACACGCTACTTCACGCTCTCAAACAACTGGTGGCGCATCCGCGAGCCAACGGCTGGCAGATTCCGGTGGTGAAAGCCATTGCGTCCATGGGAAAAGGACTGGAAGAAGTGCTGACAGCGGTTAATTCGCACCGCAGCGCCGCTTCGTTTAATGAAAAACGACTTTTTTTACTGGCAGAGAAGGCGTATAAAATCATTCAACAGCGACGGATGAAGAATGTCCAAAAGGATGTCTTAGTACGGGAATTGCAAATTGCTGTAAACCAAGCCGATTTCAACTTATACCGTTTCGTTTTCCGTATGGAAGGACCGTATCGGGTATAAGGATTTTATTGTATTTTCAAGGCCGACATAACTAACCACGTTGACACGTTTCAACGATTGATTCGGTACTACCATGTACAAGCTGCTACTTAGTTTATTTTTACTGTTGACCGCAAGTTTCGCCGATGCTCAGGTATTCTGGAGCGAAGACTTCGGACAAACAGCTGCCGGCGTTTGCGACCAGCGCAACGTTGCCAACGGATGGGCCACTTCCAACGGTATCTGGCGAGTAACTGACCTCACAACGAACGAGGCGTTTGCCAACCAATGGTACATCAGTGCGGCAGAAGCCGGACTTGCCAATAACAGTTGCAATGTCGGCGGTTGCTGGAACGATCCGACGTACACCGACAGAACGCTACACGTCGGAACAACGGCCGGTGCCCCAAACGTCATTTGTCCGCAAGGTGATTGCGGCGGACTGTATGATCCGGGCGGCGCTCCGCCGAATAACCAGGTCACCACCGACCGTCGCGCTGAAAGTCCAACTATCAATTGTACCAATAAGTCAAGCATTCAGCTCACCTTTAATTATTTCATGAACGGAGAAACGTCGCGTGATTTTGCCACCGTCGATTATTTTGACGGTACAAGTTGGACGCTACTTGATAATCCTCCTGTCACCTTCAACTGCGGAACGGCCAGCGCCTGGACGCGGCGCTTGGTTTCGCTCCCTTCCACTGCCGATAATAATCCTAACGTCAAAATCGGTTTCCATTGGGTGAATGACAATGCCGGCGGTGGTATCAATCCTTCCTTCGCTGTTGACAGTATTCAATTGATCAATGTTCCACCGCCTTCGAATTCGGACTTCGTCGCATCCGACAGTACGCCATGTATCGGTGATTGTATTGGATTCACAGCAATCACCTCGGGAGCATCAGCATGGTCCTGGACGTTCGTCGGTGGTACACCCGGCACCGCTACCGGTCAATCACCCACGAATATCTGTTATTCCACTCCAGGAAATTACACCGTGGTAATGATTGCGTACAGCGGTAGTGGAAACGACACGGTAGTAAAAACCAGTTATATAAATGTCACTTCGTGTGTGCCACCCGTTGCCGAATTCAGTGCCAGTGATACGATCTTCTGCGAACGAAGCTGCATTGACTTTACGGACCGCTCACTCAATTCTCCGTCGTTCTGGACGTGGCAATTTCCGGGCGCCTTTCCCGTGGTCGCCTCTAACCAGCAAAATCCAACGGGTATCTGCTATCCTACTGCCGGCCAGTACGATGTACTGCTTATTGTGGAGAACGCCTTTGGTATCGATTCGATTAGAAAGTCCTTTTACCTGAATGTAGAATCGTGCCCGCTGCCCGTGGCAGATTTTTCTGCTTCGACGCAAACCGCTTGTTCCAATCAGTGCATCAACTTTTCCGACTTGTCTACTTTCACCGATTCTGCCACCACGTGGAGCTGGTACTTTCCTGGAGCAACTGTTGATACCTCCACTGTACAGAATCCTTCTTGCATAAAATATGCACAGGATGGTTATTACGATGTGCAATTGATTGTTACTAATCAATACGGATCGGATACCATCATCCGTTACTCCTACATCCAGATCGAAAGCGTGCCGACGGCATTCACCGGTCCGGACACATCGATGTTCTTTGGAAACACGTATCAATTGACTGCCGGAGGCGGTGTCACGTATACCTGGTCACCGGCCGAAGGGCTTTCTGCAACCGATATAGCGGATCCAATTGCTTCACCTACGGTAACCACCACCTACACTTGCAGTATTTCCGACGGAGCGGGTTGTACAGCTACGCGTCAGGTGACGGTAACTATTCTTCACAGCAATAACTTTTACATCCCTACTGCTTTTTCTCCCAACGGAGATAGCAGAAACGATGTGCTCTATCTGCGCGGTAACAATTTCCGGAAATTTCGTTTCAGCGTTTTTGACCGATGGGGAGAAAAAATGTTCGAAACCGAAGATGCATCCATCGGATGGAACGGCACTTACAAAGGACAAGATGTGGTGACCGGCGTTTACACGTGGGTAGTCACTATTGTTTACGACGATACGAATTCACTGACAGAAACCGGCACAACCACCTTGCTTCGCTAACCGATGAAACGCAACTATATTTTCCTTCCTTCCGGCTTACACGCATGCTTTGCGGTGATACTGTTTTGCCTTTCTCTGGGCAGTACGTTCGCTCAGGATGTACATTTCTCCCAGTACTACAATGCGCCAATGACGGTCAATCCGGCATTGACCGGTGTATTCGACGGAGTAGTCCGCGTCTGTAATTCTTATCGCAGCCAATGGTCGCCCATTGGTGAAGGCTTTAAGACGATACAGCTTTCGGTGGATGCTCCGCTAGGTAAAACAAAACTGGACAATCGTTACTTCGGTGTGGGCTTACAATTGTATCAGGATAAAGCCGGCGTAGCAGAATTCCGACGTACGATTGCTGAAGCATCACTCTCCTACACGACAGCGCTGGAAGATGCAGGCATGCACTGGCTTTCCATTGGTTTTCAAGGTGGGCTGAATCAGCTCTCCATTGACATGTCGAAAGCCACCTGGGATGAGCAATGGAATGGTGATCAGTTCGATCCGTCCATACCTACTTCCGAAAAAATTCAACTTCCAAAATTTTCACACCTCAACTTAAATGCAGGTGTCAACTATCTGTACACGCCTGATGGTTTTAATTCCGCATCCGCCGGAATCAGCCTCTCGCATATCGGTTCTCCAAACGCCACCTTCTTCCCGGTCACGGAAGAGAACCCGTTGCGCAGTCGCATTTCTGTTCACGGAAGCGGTGAAATATCACTGGATGATGAACGAATCATGTTTTTCAATCCACGTGTGTTGATGCAACTGCAAGGCAAACAAAAAGAACTGGTCGCAGGAGGATACTTCAGAAACCGTTTACGCTTTAAATCACTCTACACCGGATTTCAAAAACAGATCTTCTTCGATCTTGGCGCTTTTTACCGGATGAACGAGTCGTTGATTGTCTCCTCGCGTCTGGAATACCATTCTGTTGCAGTCGGCGTGTCGTACGATCTCGGCGTGGGCAAACTCAGTAGTCTTTCAGCCGCTAATAGCTGGGAAATCGGGATTTCTTATGTAGCACCGGTGGAACGCGGTCAGCGTGTTCGACACAAAAACAAAATGCCGCGCTTTTTGTAAGCGCCGCTTAAAAGCTACTCCTGAAAGTATACGCGCTTTACGCGTTGTGAAATACCGGTAAGTACTTCGTACGGAATAGTGCCGATCCATTTCGCCATTTCGGAAACTGGCAATTCGGGACCGAAAACAATTACTTCGTCGCCTTCTTTAGCCGGCACATCGGTAATATCCAACATACACATATCCATACAAACGTTACCGACAATGGGCGCCAGTACTCCATTGACGAGCATCTTACCTACACCATTACTCAATCGGCGACTTATTCCGTCTGCATAACCGATAGGTACCGTAGCGATGGAACTTTCCCGCTTAACTATTCCTTTCCGTCCATATCCAACCGTTTCATTAGCCGGTACTGATTTAATTTGTGATATCGTCGTACGCAATGTTGCCACATGCTGCAATTGCTGTTGCTCATGCGACGTTGCTGCGAATCCATACAAACCAATACCTAATCGTACCATTTCGAACTGCGCCTCGCTGAAGCGCAGAATTCCCGAAGAATTAAGTGCATGGCGCAGAATAGGATAATCGAAGGAGCCGCGTATTCTTTCACTCATGGCCTGAAAACGTTCTAATTGCCGGTGCGTGAATCCGTCGTGTTCAGCTTCGTCACTGGCTACCAAGTGCGTAAACACAGACTGAACGTGCAACATTTTATTGTTCTTCAACCGAACAACAAGCTCAGAAATTTCGGACTCTTCGAAGCCTAGCCGGTGCATGCCGGTATCGAGCTTGATATGGATCCGGAATGGTTCGCCTTTATGATTCTTCAGTGATTCGTTCAACTGATTCAATAAGCGGAAATTATAGATTTCCGGTTCCAGTCGGTGACGAATCATGGCATCAAAACTGTGCACCTCCGGATTCATGACCATGATCGGTAAGGTAATTCCGGACGTACGCAGTTCCACGCCTTCGTCGGTATACGCCACCGCTAAATAATCGGCGTGATGAAACTGCAATACATTCGCTATCTCGTGGCTCCCGCTTCCGTAAGAAGTTGCTTTTACCATCGCCATTAATTTGGTGGATGTATGTAATCGGGAGCGGTAATAATTGAGGTTATGCACCAAAGCATTGATGTTGATTTCCAACACCGTTTCGTGTGCTTTTTGCTGCAACAGTTTTCCGATTTGCTCGAATCCAAAAGGACGTGCGCCCTTCAACAAAATCGCTTCTTCACGAAAAGGAATGGAAGGAAACGCTTTAAGGAACTCGTCGGTGGATTCAAAGAATTCTGCCGGCATCCGGAAC
The DNA here is from genome assembly GCA_903854075.1 of Candidatus Pollutiaquabacter sp. Taxonomy (GTDB): domain Bacteria; phylum Bacteroidota; class Bacteroidia; order AKYH767-A; family 2013-40CM-41-45; genus Pollutiaquabacter. The sequence goes on from CAINVI010000034.1 coordinate 12,730, forward strand.
AAATGACGCTGGCGTAAAAGCGCAGGACCAATGCCGAAAAGTCGGGCAATGCGCTTTGCCGTCAGTAGCTCTGCGACTTCTTGGTAGAGCGCTTCTTCGTTCTTTCCACTCTGCAAAATATCCGACAATATCAACGTATGACGATCGTGTTGCTTTTGCTGAGCAAGAAAATCGAGAGCAATAGTGAGAGAGCCCAGGTCAGAGTTGTAACTGTCATTAATCACCGAGCAGTGATGGATTCCGGTTTTCATTTCCAGTCGCATGGCGACAGGACTAAGAAAATGCATGCGTTCTTCAATGACAGTATCATCAATTCCCATCAGTAGCAGTACGGCCCAACAATGGATGGCATTTTCGATGGAGGCATCATCCGTAAAAGGAATGCGGACGCTGATGAAGCGATTTTCAAATACTGCTTGAATCTCACATTCATCGGCCTTTTTGGAAATCCTGCCGATTTGTAAATCTGCCTTTGTCTTCCGCGACCACGTAAAACGTCGAAATGCGGAGTGATGAAACTTATGGCTGTCTGTTTCCGTGACGACTTCCGGATAATCCTTGCAATATACCAGCACTTCGACATGATCAAACAGTTGCGTTTTCTCTTTGACTTTTTCTTGTCGAGAAGAAAAATTGGCGTCATGAGCCGTTCCGATATTGGTAAAAACGCCGATGGTTGGATGAATGATCTGTTCCAGATTTTGCATCTCATTCGCACGAGAGATACCGGCCTCAAAAACGGCCAGTTGATGATCGTCATTCATCTGCCAGACCGACAACGGAACACCGATCTGCGAGTTGTAGCTTTTCGGGCTACGGACAATATTGAAATCGGCACGCAACAGCTGGTACAACCACTCCTTGATGATTGTTTTTCCATTGCTGCCCGTGATACCGATAACCGGATAGGCAAAATGACGACGGTGAGATGCCGCCAGTTTTTGCAAGGCAACAAGCGCATCGTCGACTAAAACAAAATTGGCTTCGAGCTGCTCGAACTCCGGTCGGAGTTCACTCACTACAAAATTGGAAACACCTTGTTTGACCAGCTCGGGGATGAAACGATGTCCGTCGTTACGCTCGCCCTTTAGCGCGAAAAAAAGAGATATTTCCGGGTGAGTCAGTTTACGACTATCCGTCAACAACTCTTCAAAAGAAGTATGGTGAGGAACCTTGACAATAAGATCGCCACCGGAGACTTCAGCAACAGAGCGAATAGTATATTGGTTGGGACCCATTATTTTCAGTGGGTAGCGGAGTTGGCTTCGTTGTAACACGAACGGCACAAGGGTACATAACTCTCTTGCTCTCCCAGTAGGATACGCGAGGCGTTGGACACGGTGCGGTGAGAGAAGTTGGCCAGATTTCCACAGTGAATACAAATGGCATGGACCTTTGTAACGTACTCCGCTACGGCCAACATATTTGGAATCGGACCGAACGGTTTACCGAGATAGTCCATATCAAGACCGGCCACTACGACACGAATGCCACGATCGGCAAGCTGTTTACACACCGAAGGAAGCTCATCGTCAAAAAACTGGGCCTCGTCGACACCGACGACTTCAACGTCCGCTGCCAATAATAAGATCTGCGCCGCCGAATCTACTGGTGTGCTATGAATGAAATTGGAGTCGTGCGAAACAACATTGACATCGTCGTAACGGATATCAACTTTTGGCTTGAAAATCTCTACCTGCTGTTTAGCGATTTTAGCGCGCTTCAGACGGCGAATGAGCTCTTCGGTCTTGCCGGAAAACATACAACCGCAAATGACTTCGATATGCCCCCGACGAGGTTCGGTTTTTTTAAGATTTTCGACAAACATGGTCAAACTACTTTGTTTGGCGAAACTAGCTGTTTTAGGGCAGAATTAAAAGGATAACCGCGAAAGGAGCCGGAGGGTTGGTACAATTTTAACAAAGACTGTTCGTTTCATTTTGCACGACCCTGCCGCCTTACCAAGCATTGGGCGTACATTTGAGCATACGACAACTATGAACAGGCAGACCCTACACAACCAGCTCCAGCACCGTCTGGAAGATTTGATGGAAAAGCATCAGGAACTGATGCAACGCACTCCTTCGATTCCACACCATGAAATGACGGAATTCCTGCAGGAAATCAGGGTAGCTTATGAGCTGGCACTTTCCATTCACCAGCAGAACGCTATTCAATCGATGGACGATCTTGACATGGCGGTGGCCGCGCACTACAGCGGACAAGGGCCGGTACCTGAAGTAGCCGCTACACCCGCTGTGCAGCATCATCCGGCAAACAGCGAAGAGCTGATGGTAGATGCCATCCATCGTGTTGAGGAGCAGAAACTCCCGATTGGCAAATTACCGAAGAAAATGGCCGGCGAGTTAAATGAGCAATTCGAAGAAACCGCTACTGTAGCTCAGCAATTCCGTGAGTCCGCCACCCTGGCAGAAATGATTGCACAGCGAACCGGATCTTCCCGTGTCGCCGATTCATTGCAACATGCACCAATCCGTGATCTTAAATCAGCCATTGGCATCAACGAGCGTTTTTACTTCATTCAACACTTGTTCAACGGCGATGCTGCAACTTTCTACGCTACTGTGGAAAAATTGAACAGCAGCAATTCCTTGGAAGCTGCAATGCAGTATCTGGATACTGAGATTGTTGGTGTCTACAGTTGGAATACCGCCAATGAGAATGTCCGTCATTTTGTTGAACTGATAGAACGACGGTTTATCGCCTGACCGTGAATCATGGCTAAACTCATACTGGTACCGACTCCTGTTGGCAACCTGGAAGATATCACCCTTCGAGCTATACGCGTACTGAAAGAGGCGGATCTGATACTGGCGGAAGATACCCGCACGAGTGGAAATCTGTTGCGCCATCTTGACATCCACAAACCACTTCGTTCGTACCATGCCCATAACGAGCATCGCGTAGTGGAAGAATTGGTAGAACGAATTGCAGCTGGAGAAACCATCGCTTTGGTAACAGACGCCGGAACCCCGGGGATTTCAGATCCGGGCTTTTTAATTGTTCGCGAATGTGCAAAGCAAGGAGTTCCTGTAGAAACACTTCCCGGCCCAACTGCTTTTGTTCCCGCCCTGGTAAATTCAGGACTACCGTGTGACCGGTTCTGCTTTGAAGGATTTCTTCCTCAAAAAAAAGGAAGACAAACTCGTCTGCTTAAACTTGCTGGCGAAGAGCGTACGATGGTTTTTTACGAATCCCCGTTCCGACTACAACGCGCCTTGAAGGAACTAAGCGTTGTAATGAGTGCTGATCGCGCGGCGTGCGTCTGCCGGGAAATTTCAAAACTACACGAAGAGGTTCGTCGCGGCACATTGCACGAGCTGGCTGAACACTATGCAGCTCATCCTCCAAAAGGAGAAATTGTACTGATTGTCGCCGGGCGCAACAGTAAAAGCGAGGCCTCCTCTTCCTTAGACGAGGAAGAATAAGGCACTTCTTCCGAACAATTTCGGCACTTTTCTTACATTTTTGATATTCGGCGCATTTTGTGCTACGCAACATTCTTTTCGGTGGTAAACTGCTAACGGTGCACTAGCAAACAATTGTTACTGCCCCTTAAAGAATCGAATACCATGCGAAAACCAATCACTTCCGCAGGAAGCAGTAAGTGGTGGAGTTGGATCACGATTTTCGTGATGCTCTTTGTGCTGATTTATTCCTGCTCTGAAAATCAACGTCCATTAAACAATCCATCAGCCGATAACGATTTTCTTCCCCGACGGTCAGTAACCGCTGCCGATGCAGAACCTGCTGAAGAAATACAAAAAATTGACACCTGTAGTATCGACGTTTTCATTCCTGAAAAAGAATTTGACGAAGATACCGTGAGTGTCAAAGAGAAGCTGATTCTCCAGTATGAATATTGCAAAGTGCTGTATTCCCCAAAAGTAATCATTGAGGAAGATACACTTCGTAAGTGCACCGTGTATCGTCAGATTTGGCCTCCGATCATGATCAAAGCACAACTGTTTGCCACACGTTCCGATAAAAAACCTTACCGCTGCTTGATGTACCAGGTGCAGAAGGAAAAAGAAGATTACCGAATTGATGAGAAAGGAACGGTTGAACTGGCGGAAGAGGATAGGAATAAACCCTTAGCGGAAAAGTCCTGATGCAATATGATCGGCAAATAGTTTACCGGTGTCGGTCAGTGAAATGCTTGCCGAAGATTCCTTTATCCAATCTCCACCACTAAAAGCACCGAGCTGGGTTTCAAGATACGCCAATGCTTCATCGCCAAAATCCTGTTGAACCTTTAGCTTACTAATTCCCCAGCACGTACGGAGCGCTGTCATTACGTATTCATTGTAACGTTCGTTGGCAGAAAGCAACTCTTTTTCAAACGTCAGTTCGGAACGCTCTACGTTTCGTATATACTCCGGGTTGCTTCTTACATTCCACGTACGCTGATTACCGTCAAACGAATGCGCGGAAGGACCGATGCCGAGATAAGTTATCCCCTTCCAATACGCTGTATTGTGTCGCGAGTAGCGTTGATTTCTGGCGAAATTGGAAATCTCATAGTGTTCATATCCGTGTGAACGCGCCCACTCCATCAGCCGTTGAAACTGACTGGCGGCCTGCTCTTCTTCAGGCATGGGCACTATACGGTTTTTTACAAATTTCGCCAGTGCTGTACGGGGCTCTACGGTCAACGCATACGCAGAAAAGTGCGGTAAATTCAGCTCTTCCAGTACGCGGAGATTCTCTTCCCAGGCTTCATCGTTCATCGTAGGCGTTCCGTAAATGAGATCAATGGTCAAGTCATGGAAATCATGATGGCGAGCGAGTGAAATGGCAGACACTGCTTGGGCGGATGTATGCGCACGGTTCATGAATTTCAAATCCTCTTCCCGAAAACTCTGAATGCCGATCGAGAGACGGTTTACACCCTGGGTTTTCCAAGAGGACAATGATTCCGTTGTAATATCGTCCGGATTGGCTTCAAGGGTTATTTCGGCAGTTTCATCGATAGTGAAGTTACGTCGTATACCTGCAAACAGTTTTTCTAATTGTTCAGCTGTCAACAACGAAGGTGTTCCTCCCCCGAAATAGATCGTGGAAAGCGATGACCCCTGCAAAAAGTCATTACGCACTTCCATCTCCTGAACCATCGCACTGACTAAATCATCCACATTGGAACGCGTAGTAGAAAAATGAAAGTCACAATAGTGGCACGCTTGCCGGCAAAACGGAACATGAAGATAGAGGCCGGCCATGAGGATATTCGTACTTTATTTTTTAAGTACAATACGGAAGGTTGTCCCTTTTCCTACTTCCGAACTTTTAACGAACACTTGTCCATCATGGTATTCTTCGACGATTCTTTTACTCAACGATAAGCCTAATCCCCAACCACGGCTTTTTGTCGTATAACCCGGCTTGAAAATCGTTTTGTACGAAGACTTGGGCACCCCTTTTCCGGTATCCGCAATGTCGATATAGGCAAATTGTTGTTGATCCGTGACGTGAATACGAATACTTCCGGTGCCTTCCATAGCATCCAGCGCATTCTTTAGTATATTCTCGATGACCCATTCAAAAAGCGGCACATTCATCGGTGCAAACAATTCGTGTGAAGGTCCTTCGAGCTGAAAGGAAACTTTATCAGAGGATCGCGAACGGATATAGTCCATAGAATGCTGCATGACCGACATTACACTTTCTCTCTTAAGCGCCGGTGCCGATCCGATTTTCGAGAAACGATCCGTAATGGTTTGTAGTCGTTGAATATCTTTTTCGATTTCGGCAGTATATTCAGCGCCGGTTCCTTTCATCTTTAGCAATTCCAGCCAAGCCATCATGGAGGATAATGGCGTGCCGAGCTGGTGCGCTGTTTCTTTCGCCATACCTACCCAAACCTGGTTTTGCTCCGCTTTACGCGAAGAACTGAACGCCAGATACGAGACGAACAAAAAGAGTGCGATAACGGCCAGCTGTAAGTACGGATAATAACGCAGTCGCACGAGTACTTCGGAATCCTTGTACAGAATGTACTGCTTTAGATTAGGTCCAATAACGATTTCAATGGGTGAATGCTGGGCCCGCATCAACCCGACTTCTTGGGCAAGATATGTGGTGTCCGTAGCTTGCAGTGAGTCAAGATTTCGCCACGACATTGCTTTGAAATTTTCATCGGTCAGAATGACCGGAATGGTCGTGTTGTTACCGATTACAATCGATAAAAAATTGATGTCTGCGTTCAGTTCGGTGACATCCGCCAGTCGACGTGTCGCTTCCGCCCAAAGTTGTATTTTCTTTCCTTCTTCTTCGGAAAGTTTCTTGACCAGTTTATTGGTATACCACAGCGAAGTAGCGCCGATCATTAGCGCCGCGACTAGTAAAAGGGTTTTCCAACGTTGTTTTTGTGTGTAGATATTCACCTCAAATCAGCTTATTTTCTTCTGGAAACGAAGAAAAACAGGGGTTATTGTGGCTGCAAAGATGGAGTTTTCAACGGGATTTCAGCAGTAAAGCAAGAACCATATAAACACGCTGTTGCCTAAAAAACTCGGGATTAATTGGAAATGAGCGATTTATACTTTGAGACCTACCACTCAATCTGCATTTCTTCTTTTTTCTTTTTAGGCGGCTCGGTTTTTTTAGGGTCTTCCTTCTTTTTACCACCGAACTCTTCACGGAGCAATTCCTTCAGTTGCTTTCTTTCTTCCTGCGCTTCCTGTTTTATTTTATCTCCCACCGCCTTACGATCATAACTGATCTTAGGATCATCTACGGTTCCCTTCATACTCAAGAACAAC
>CAINVI010000035.1 GCA_903854075.1 Candidatus Pollutiaquabacter sp.
AATATATCGGGCAGCCGCAGCGCTGTCGCCCGTATAAATGTTCCCCCAGTTTCCCTGCATGTCAATCAGCAAGTCCTTCTGACCGAGTTGCACCATGGCATCGCCGATCGAAGCATCACCGTGCGGATGATATTTCATGGCGTGCCCAATGACATTAGCCACTTTGTTGTAGCGACCGTCCTCCATTTCCCACATGGAATGGAGAATTCGTCGCTGCACCGGTTTTAATCCGTCGTTGATGTGAGGAACAGCACGCTCTAGAATTACATAGGATGCGTAATCTAAAAACCAATTTTCATACATGCCATTGACATGTATCATCTTATTTTTTTCGGCATGCTGTTGTACAGGAGCCGCCGGCTTGCTTTCTTCTTTTTTCTTTTTAGCCATACACTACAAATTCTTCGGTTAATAATCAGGCCAATTCTTCTGCTACGACATCCTTTTCCAAACGTAGATTGGAAATGATGAACTCTTGTCGCTCCGGTGTGTTTTTACCCATATAATAATCCAGCAATTTTTGGATCGTTTCTTCCTGGCCCAGCATCACGGGCTCCAAACGAATGTTCTTTCCAATAAAATGAACAAATTCGTCCGGAGAAATTTCGCCCAGCCCTTTGAAGCGGGTGATTTCCGGTTTCGCCCCCAGTTTGGCGATAGCATTAACGCGCTCTTGTTCGGAATAGCAATAAATGGTCTCCTTCTTATTACGAACACGGAACAATGGTGTTTGCAGGATGAAGACGTGTCCATTACGTACCAATTCCGGATAGAATTGGAGAAAGAACGTCAACAACAGTAATCGGATGTGCATACCATCAACATCGGCATCGGTAGCGATGACGATGCGATTGTAACGCAACTCTTCCATACCGTCCTCGACATTCAAAGCATTAACGAGCAAATTGAATTCTTCGTTTTCATACACCACCTTCTTGGTAAGGCCGTAACAATTGAGCGGCTTACCTTTCAGGCTGAAAACTGCTTGCATATTTACATCACGCGATTTGGTGATGGAACCCGAAGCAGAATCTCCCTCAGTGATAAAAATCGTGGAATCCTGACGGGAGATATGTCGTGAGTTGAAGTGTACCCGACAATCGCGGAGTTTGCGATTATGCAGGTTCGCTTTACGTGCGCGTTCGTTCGCCAGTTTCTTGATACCGGCAATTTCTTTCCGTTCACGCTCACTTTGAAGAATCTTTGCTTCGAGCGCTTTGGCCGTTTCCGGATATTTGTGAAGGTAATTGTCCAGTTCCGTCTTCACGAAATCATTAATCCATGTACGAATCTGTACGCCGTTCGGCTCGCGTGTGAGCGAACCCAACTTGGTTTTGGTCTGCGATTCAAACACAGGTTCCTGGACTCTTACACTGATGGCGGCGACAATTGATGTTCGGACATCGCTCGCATCGAATTCCTTTTTATAAAACTCACGGATGGTCTTTACAATGGCTTCACGGAAGGCGGCCTGGTGGGTACCGCCTTGTGTGGTATGCTGACCGTTGACAAAAGAAAAATAATCTTCGCCGTAAGCCATCGTGTGTGTAAAGGCGATTTCGATATCATCGCCGCGGAGATGAATGATCGGATAGCGCACTTCATCAGAAAGGTTGCGCTCCAACAAATCGCGCAATCCGTTTTCCGAATGGAACGATTCGCCGTTAAAATTTATGGTAAGACCTTTATTGAGGTACGCATAATTCCAGAGCATGAGCTCTACGTACTCATTATTGAAGCGATAATTCCGGAAAATGGATTCGTCAGGAACGAACGTCATCCGAGTACCGTTTTTCTCGTCACTCGCTTTTTCGCGTTCGTCTTTTTTGAGATCTCCTTGAGAGAATTCGGCCACTTTGGTGCGGCCTTCACGTACCGCTTGCACGCGGAAATAACTGGCCAACGCATTGACCGCTTTCGTACCGACTCCGTTCAGACCAACACTTTTTTGAAATGCTTTACTGTCGTACTTACCGCCGGTATTGATTTTAGACACACATTCGACCACCTTTCCAAGCGGAATACCACGGCCGTAATCACGAACATCCACTTGTCCGTCTTGAATGGCTACATCAATGTTTTTCCCATACCCCATCACGTGCTCGTCGATGGAGTTATCGATCACTTCCTTCAACAAAACATATATACCATCATCTTTGGAGGAACCATCGCCTAATTTACCTATATACATTCCGGGACGCGTCCGGATGTGTTCTTTCCAATCCAACGACCGGATACTATCCTCGGTATAACCGTGATCCGGTTTTTTCTTTTCTGACATGAACTTTGTTTTTCGATTTACTTTAAGGGATTAAAGGTAGCACGCTTAGCGGCTCACAGGCCCTTTTCCCTATGTAAATATCCACAAAAGTATGTGCATAGGACGCTGAAAACGCCTATTTCAGGGCGTTTTCGAGGTGTTGACGAACTATTTCTTCTCCCGCCTCAATCGAAAGGCATTTAATGCGTGCCGACTGTCCTTTTGTCAAAACGATTTTTGATTTGGACAAACCCAGCACCTCTGACAAATATTCCACCAAGGCCTGATTGGCCTTGCCGTCAACTGCCGGCGCACGTAACCGAATGATCCATTTATTATCGTGGTATTCGATTCCGTTGAACCGCTGGTTCGGCTTTACCTGCACGTAGAGTAACATGATTTAAAAGGAGGATGAAAAGCGGATTAATTCAGGAAAAAAGTTTTTGAAGTCTTTTTCTAAGATTTCATACCATTCCACTAGATCTTCCGTGGCTTCGTGCATGCGGTTTTCAAAAGAAACTCGTCGCGAAAGGCCAGTTAATGTTTTGCCAATGCCTTCTACAGTGGCATAGCCGGTTAGCCAATCGCGTTCAACCATATACGGATAGAAATGCTTTACCTTTTCCGGAAACCAATGCTCACCATTAGCTAGCTGCAGGTATTTTTCACGACTGAATAGCGCTAACGGAACAGCAGAATAGTCATTGAAATTGGCGGCCAGGAAATGATCGTAAAACAGGTCCAACACCACACCGGAATACTTAGACTGACGAGCATACAAATATTTCCTGCTTTGGGCAGTTATTGGGTGTGTATCCGTAAAGTGATCTATGGCTCGATGTAATTCGATGCCACGCCGAATTCCGTCCGGGAAATCAAATTTCCGGTTTCCCTTGACATGGTCGCCAATGAAATTTCCGATCAGTAGCTCCTGATTGTCACCGGAAAGGAAAATATGGGCCAGCAGATTCACGTTCTACCGTAAAGATACGATTATCGGATTTGTAACTCGAATCTTGATTTTGTATCTTTAAGGCACAATGCGCATCCTCGTACTGCTCTTATTAACATCTATAGGCTTTTCAGCCAAGGCTCAGTTTACCGTTTCCTGTGTCGACTCGACACGTTTTCCGGACGAGTATTATCCGTGCCCGAATACCTTTAACCCGGTCTGCGCCTGTGATAACAAAACATACCGTAACGATTGTGCTGCGTATTACTGGGGCGGATTGAACACGAATAACCTTATCGCTCCTAACTCTTGTACCGGCTTTTTCATCGACTTCTATCCAACGGCAGTCACCTATTTCCCGGCCACCTTTAACCTCTACATGAAGCTCCCCGGACCGGCCACTCTTTACATTTTCGACGCGTTCGGTCGACTACAATATCAGCGAAATCTTAATGCTTACTACAACGGACAAATCATCACCGAAGAGGTTCCGGCAGAAAACTTGCAATTAGGAATTTACACGTTGATAGTACTAGCTGCCGGTGAGAAACAGGCGATAAAATTCGCCAAAGCATCCGATCTGGAATATTAAACAATTGAACGAAGACTACCGGCATCACGACCGGCAAACGACTTCGATGACCGCAGATCTATTTTACTGCTGAAAAGCGTCTTCCTCATTCGAGGATGGAGCTGCTTGCGACATTCCTCCCACTACATCAATCATACCGTAACCCTGGTTGGTGTATAGTCCAATTCCACAATCCCAGACAAACTTCTGAACTTGCGGATGCGCATGTAAGGTGAAGGGCAATAGATAACCGAAGATCGGCAGGCTATCGTTGTTCTTGTAGATACGCGCGAACTTCTTGTGGGTATTAAGGATTTTCTCGATGTAATTAGGATCGGGAACAATTTCAAATTCGGCATACTGCTGCAACTGTTCCTGTGTAAAGCCCGCCTTCTCCATATTGTCCATGATGGCGTTGTAAAACGCATCGGAAAACTCCTGCGAACGCGGATCTAACGCATCCGGAATATTTCCGCTTTCGTCCGTTTCGAACGGCGGCTGACAAACCATCGGAGAGATACAGACGTATTTCATCTCGGTCTTGAATTCAGGATCCGGAATGATCTCGTACGATTTTGGCACGAGGGTCAACTTGGCAAAACTGACGAGACGCTTCTCAAACAGCCGCTCCACCCATTCTTTGGCAAAATCATCGTGCGCAGCGGAAACCACGAGCGTGACTTTGGAAGACAAGAATCGTATCTGACCGTTTTGGACTTTTGAGGTCCCTTTGAGCGACGAGAAATTAAAAAATGGCGATGCACTTGGAAGTTCACGAATCACTTCGTCCATCAAGGCCGAAATAATTTTTTGATGATGCAAAGGAACTGTACCACTGCTACCGTGGACTTTCAAGAAAGAGATTTTAATACGCATGTCTGGTAATAAGAAAAATAACGTTCAATGTGGTAATCCTGAATTGGGAAAAAACAGGGGGTTATCTATTAAAAACAACGATTTTATCGTAAAAATGTTATTCAAAGTTACAAAATACCTACAAAATAACCGCTTTTAACGCAATTTAGTTCTTCACCACTTTTACCATGGTCTTCCCGATTATCCGTAAATAATTGATTACCGAAGGATTGCGGATAAAATGCTGGTTCAGCGCGAGTTTTTCGGGCATGATTGTTTCGATGTAGTATTTCTCCGGATCAGCAACTTTAGCCAGCAACTCATTCTCGTTTGCATAAGCTATGGACGCTTCATCGGTGATACCGGGCCGTACAGAAAGCACTTGGCGCTGCTCTTGCGTATAGTACTCCACAAATTTGCGGACCTCCGGGCGCGGACCCACTATACTCATTGATCCGTACAACACATTAAGCAATTGCGGCAATTCATCCAGCTTAAATTTCCGCAACCAATACCCTGACCGGGTAATCCGCGGATCTCTACTGCCTACCGTCAGCTGCAAGGACTTTCCATTGTCGACGCGCATGGAACGAAATTTCAGCAGCAGAAAATCTTTACCCCGTTTTCCTACCCTCACCTGCCGGTAAAAGACCGGACCCGGATCGTCCAGCAGAATCCAGATTGTAACCAAAAGAAAAAACGGAGCAAGCAGCAGAAGTCCGATCAAACTGAACAGTATATCAAGTACACGAATGACGAAGCTGTTCATCCGAATCAAGTTACTTAGTCAATGTGCCGGTTTTAATCCAGGAGGCGATATCCAGCACCACCACCTCTTCCACATTTCCTGCTTTGGAATACTCCGCAGGAACACTCTTTCCGTTGCCTTTTATAAAGAAATGGTTCAACTGCGGATACGTTTTGTAGGTCACCGCCGGCTTATCGTTAAGAG
>CAINVI010000036.1 GCA_903854075.1 Candidatus Pollutiaquabacter sp.
CCGAAGACGACTGGGCGGGCTGGAAAATGCTGACGGATCAGCTGGGAAAGAAAGTACAATTGGTGGGCGACGATCTGTTTGTTACCAATGTGAACCGCTTGGGAAAAGGAATCAACGAAGGCATCGCCAATTCCATTTTGGTCAAAGTCAATCAAATTGGGACGCTCACAGAAACCATTCAGGCGGTTGAATTGGCGCACCGCAACGGCTATACGTCGGTAATGAGCCACCGTTCCGGGGAAACAGAAGACAGTACGATCGCTGATTTAGCGGTAGCGCTGGGGACCGGTCAGATAAAAACCGGATCAGCTTCCCGTTCCGACAGGATGGCAAAGTACAACCAGCTTCTTCGTATTGAAGAAGGTTTGGGGGATGATGCTGTTTTTGGCGGAAAATCCTTTAAATTCGTAACTTCCTCGAAAATAAAATAATCCGAAAGAGGGTTAGTCATGGACGATAAGCAATTGCAGGAAAAGCTGGACTCGGGCGACTATTCGATTTCTCCCAGAAGCGGAAGGCTCAGAAAGCGGATTAAAAAGACCAAGAAAAAGAAACCTCTCTATTCTAAAAATAAGATCAATAAACTGCTTGTAAAGATTGTCTGGGTGCTCATGATCCTCGCCATGCTGATCAGCTTGTTTATTCTGATCCCGGAAATGGGTCAAACAAATTACAACAACAGAAATATCGATAATTCTCAATTCAAGCGGAAATCACCCACGTACTAGTAAATACACATTCTTACTACAATGCCAGTAAAAACCGATAAGTTAAAAGCAAAGTTTTCTGAGGTAGCACTGCCGATGGCTACCGAGCTGAAGGAGTTCATTAAAGATAATGGACATTACACGATTGGACAGTATACGATCGAGCAGGTCTACTCCGGTATGAAAGGCATGATTGGAATGGTGACGGAAACCAGTAAGTTGGATCCCGAGGAAGGTATTCGTTTCCGCGGATACAGTATTCCTGAGTTGCGGGAAAAACTTCCAAAGGCGCACGGCGACACAGAGCCGCTGCCAGAAGGGATCTTTTACCTGATGCTGATGGGTCAGCTGCCTACCGATGAAGATGTAATCGAAGTCTCCAATCAGTGGGCGCGACGCAGCAATGTGCCTAAGCATGTATTCGATATGCTGGACAGTCTTCCTGCGAATACTCACCCGATGACTCAGTTCAGCATGGCCGTTATGGCGTTGCAGACGGAGTCTATTTTTGCTGCAGCCTACCGTAAGGGAATCAGCAAGAAAGAGTATTGGGATCCGATGTACGAGGATGTGATGAATCTTATCGCTCGTCTTCCCCGTGTGGCTGCGTATATCTACCGCAAGAACTACAAGAACAATGTACATATCGAGCCGGATCCTAAGCTGGATTGGGCTGCGAACTTTGCCCATATGCTTGGGTATGATGATTATGACTTCAAACGCCTCATGCGTTTGTATCTGACCATTCATGCTGACCATGAAGGTGGAAACGTTTCTGCACATTCCACGCACCTCGTTGGTTCTGCGTTGAGTGATGCTTATCTTTCATTTGCCGCAGGTATGAACGGGCTTGCAGGCCCATTGCACGGCTTGGCAAATCAGGAGGTAGTTCGGTGGTTGCTTGATCTTCGTAATTATTACGATGGTGCGGCGCCTTCTAAAGAGCAGATTCATGAATATGTGACAAGGACGATGGAGCAGGGTAAAGTGGTGCCGGGTTATGGTCACGCTGTATTGCGGAAAACAGATCCGCGATTCATCGCTCAGATGGAATTTGCCAGCAAATACATGCCGGACGATGATATGTGCAAGATCGTTAAAAACGTTTATGAAGTCGTTCCGCCGATCCTGGATAATATCAAAAAGATCAAAAACCCGTGGCCGAATGTTGATGCGCACAGTGGTGCGTTGCTTATTCATTACGGTATGACGGAATATGATTTTTATACCGTTCTTTTCGGTGTTAGCCGTGCACTTGGTGTGCTCGCTTCTTTGTTGTGGGATCGTGCGCTCGGACATCCCATCGAGCGTCCAGGTTCTGTTACGACAGAAGGTATGAAGGCGCTGGCCGCTAAGGCGAAGCAGACTGCCTGATAGCTACCACACTGAAATCGAAGTAGGAGGCAATCACTGATTGCCTCTTTTTTTTATTCTTTACGGGCTCTCTTTTGCTACTTTTCCAATATGGCTTTCAGTTCGTTCATCATCATCGCCGTGGCGCCCCAGATGGTCACTCCGTGATGAACAAATGCCGGCGTAATCAGTGTACGGCCTGAAGTCAGCGTTACTTCTTTCTCCACACGCAGCGGCTGGTTTAACAAATCCTGTAAAGCAAAAGGGATTATACGTTCTACTTCCTTCGTATCGTGGCTGAAAATTGCAGTTCCTGTTAGCATGCCGATAAAGGGATGCACCATGAAATTGCTGGGAGGAATATAAATTGGAGTCAATTTCCCGAGGAGTTCGATTTGGTGCTGTGGCACGCCTATTTCTTCTTCTGTTTCACGCATTGCCGTAGTTGAAAGTGCTTTATCCTGCTCTTCGTAGCGCCCACCTGGAAGTCCGACTTGACCACTGTGCACAGTGCCATCACTGGAACGAATAATTAACGGAAAATGTACAGCGTCATCTTGTACATAGAGTAGAAATAATACGCTGCTGATTTTCGCGTCTTCCGGAATAACTTGTTCCCGAAAAAACTTTCTCCGCTCTTCGTGCGCCATCAGCGCATGAGCTGCGTTTCCGGGAAGCGGTTGCGCCAGGCGACGCTCAAGCTGTAAACGTAATTCGAGTAACATGGACAATTTATCCTTTGCCGGTATTTTGTCGCTCACCGATCTGTTGCCGCCACATCGCATAATAGAGCCCTTTGGTAGCCAGTAGTTCTTCGTGTGTTCCTGCTTCGATGATTTTGCCAAGCTCTAGCACATAGATTCGGTCGGCATGTAAGATGGTGCTCAGTCGGTGCGCAATCATAACCGTGATGTGCTGTTTCATGGATGATAACTCGCGAATAGTTGAGGTAATTTCTTCTTCGGTGATAGAATCTAAGGACGAAGTGGCTTCGTCGAAAATTAACAGGTACGGATTACGGAGGAGAGCTCTGGCAATAGAAAGGCGTTGCTTCTCGCCGCCGGAAACCTTCACGCCACCTTCACCGATCACGGTGTCGAGTCCTTCGGAAGCCCTGTCCAGTAATGTTTGGCAAGCGGATTGCTTTAGCGCAATGAGACATTGCTCGTCGGTTGCTTGTGGGTTGACGAATAACAGATTCTCGCGGATAGTACCGCTGAACAACTGAGTGTCTTGTGCTACAAATCCTATCTGTGCCTGTAAATCCTGCTTCACGACATCCAGGTGCGATTCGCCGTTGTAACGAATGATGCCATGCAACGGCTGGTACAATCCGACCAGCAGCTTGACCAATGTCGTTTTTCCAGAACCGGAAGGACCTACGAATGCAATTGTTTCTCCTTTTTTTACTTCGAAGCAAATGTCCTGAACGGCTGATCGTTTAGCCGTCTGATGTTGAAAGGTAACGTGGTCGAACGTCAGTGCTGTGATGATTCCAGGAGCAACCGGTTGGTCGGGTACTTTTTCGGGAGCAGTAGCCAGCAGACTTTCAAAATTGGACAAAGAAGCCTGGGCTTCCCGATAAATACTAATGACATTCCCTAACTCCTGTAGTGGGCCGAAAATGAAAAAGCTGTAGAACATCAGCGTCAGTAGTTGTCCCGGACTGATCTGGTCTTTAAACACCAGGTAATATAAGAGGAATACGAAAGTGGTACGGATGAAGTTTACTGTGGTTCCTTGCAAGAAACTAAGGCTGCGTATAAAGCGGATTTTCTTCAGCTCCAGTTTTAGGATTTTGCCGGTAATCGAATTCAAGCGCGTGACTTCCTGATTGGCCAGTCCAAGGCTTTTTACCAATTCGATGTTGCGCAACGATTCGGTGGTAGATCCGGAAAGCTGTGTGGTTTCTGTTAGGATTTCTTTGGAGATCCTCTTGATATTTCGGCTAAGGACGCTGCTAACAATACCTAGCAAAGGAACTGTCAATAAGAAGAGCGGTGCAATCAGCCAGTGAATGGTCATTGCATACCACATTACAAAAATTAGCCCGATCAACGTCTGAAAAACGACACTGACAAATGAGCTGATGAGTCGTTCTGAATCGGATCGTACTTTTTGCAACTTGCCGAGAGTTTCGCCGCTTCGCTGGTCCTCAAAAACCTGATAGGGTAAGTCCAGGGAATGACGCAATCCGTCCGTATACATGTCTGCGCCGGATCGTTGTACAACAACGCTTGTAAAGTAATCCTGAAAATTCTTGGCAATACGGGAAACCATTGCGACACCGACAGCCGCCAACAAGTAAAAGAGGATATCGTGAACGAAGTCGGAGGTAGAAGTGTTTTTGTAGTCCGTGGCGTGAACGCCGAACCTGTCCAGCATCTTACCGGCTATCAACGGGTCCATCAGGGAGAAGAGCTGGTTGATAGCAGCCAGTAAAAGAGCGAGTCCGACAAATTTCTTTTGTCGGGAAAGATAGGATAGCAGCAGTCGCATAGGCGGCCAAAGATAAACTATCGCACCTAAAGAATTATAGGGGTGCTGTTGTTTGCTGTGTTGAAAACAAGCCGGATAAAGCTCCTTCGTCGTGTATTTCTTGTATAATTTTGGAACGATAATTCGTATCCAATGAAAAATATCCTCATTCTGCTGCTGTTCTTCTTTTCCTTGCAGTTATCTGCGCAACATGTTGTTTCATTCAAGTCAGGTGAAAAGATGAACGGGAAAGTTCAGTCTATCAATAATGGCGTCATGGATTTCCTATATAAAGGGAATGTCATGAAAATAAATGTTTCGGAACTCTATTCCATCAATTTTGTCGAACAGTCTTCTATGGCAGCCGGTGAATCATCGTCTGCAGCACCACGAGAAGTAGGCGAGAAGCAGGTGATGGCGGGAAATTATATGGTGCGCTACAAAGTGGCTGATCGATCGGTCGCCCGTGAACCTAAAGTGGATAATCTGACCCAGAAAAAAGGCACTGTAGTGGTTGATATTGCCATTGACAAATATGGTCATGTGACAAAAGCGGTTCCGGGAGCGCCCGGTTCAACGACAACCGATGAATACCTCAAGACCAAAGCGAAGCAAGCCGCGGAAAGCACACTGTTTGATAATGTGCCAACTGCTCCTACCGAGCAAAAAGGATACATGATCATTGTATTTTGATAGTTGAAACCGGAACTTGAAACGGTTTTGTGTTTCAAGCTGAGTTATTCAGCGATCAGTCGCTGCCGAATTCTTTCAGTAATTCCAATTCGGCGGCAACGTTGACCAGCCATTTGTTTTGCTTCTGCCGGACGATACCATGCTCTGTTTCCTGATCGTATAATTGCTGTGCGTCTCCGTATTCTTTCCAGATGGCCTCAAATGTTGAACGAATCTGATTGTCGAACTGCAGGAGACTTAATGGTTGCTCGGCAAGTCGTTTTCTGAATTTCCGCGCATAGAGTTCGCACAAGTCGAAGTGCAGCTGTTCGTGCATCAGCAGGCTGTCTTGATGCGCGTCAGGTTTTACCCAGGATGCTCTGCGTGTGAAGCAGGGATGTAAAATTTCCGTCACATAAAGCGTGTCATGGGAAAAAGTTGGAATGGTTTTCAAAGTGTAGATACAATTGCTTTGTGCCGAGAAAGGGGAGCTGTTGGCATCCTTTCCCTGAAAATCCGCCCAATTTAATTTATAGTCGTTCCGCCAACGTAACGTGTCTCTTGCTGTGTCATCTCGATAGGCGCCGTCGTTTTCAAAACGTACCACG
>CAINVI010000037.1 GCA_903854075.1 Candidatus Pollutiaquabacter sp.
CAAGCTGCTGCCGATCGCCATGAGGCGGCCGTATCAGACTTTAAAATACAGATGCAGCTGCTTCCGGATTACTGGAAATCTTATGCCTCATGTGGCCGTTCCTTGAAAGTGCTTGGTCGCTATGGCGAAGCTGCGCAGCTATTTGGACGTGCCAATGAAATAAAATATACCGACAGTGTTGCCGTCCTGGAAGCGCAGGCCTATTTTCTGAATACCGATTACCAGCGCGTTATTCAGACGGCCGACAATTACGCAAAGGAAGGGGAGTTCAGTGATCCGCAATTGTATAAATACAAAGGGATGGCTTATTTCCGGTTGGGTTTGTTTCAGCAAGCCATCTCGGAATTAAATACCGCTGCCGATTTATATCCGGAAGACGCGGAGGTGTATCGTCTGCTGGTTGAAACGTATCTAATATTGGCTGATCCGGAAAAAGCTGTAAAATCAGCCGTCAATTATTCCCGGTACAGTAATAACAGTCCGGATGCGTTGCTCACCGAAGGGATTTGCCGTATTGCAGAACAGAAAATCATGTCGTATGCCGATGCCATCGGAAAAATTAATGAGGCGATGCAGCTGGAGCCAAAGCTAAACAACAGCGCTAATAACGCCTGGGTGGCCTACGGCTATTTGTTAAGTCGTAAAGAGATCAATCGTTTCTCATTGTCCATCCAAATCGCCAAACGGATGAATACGAAAGATCCTATTGTATTGTTTGTGCAAGCTTGCGCACTAGCCGACAGCGAATCCAACAGCGATCTGGTGTTTCGTTACCTGGAGATGGCTTGCGAAGGCGGCTTCCCGTACGATTTTATGTTGCAGCGTGACCCTGACCTCGTGCGTTTTGAGAAGAATAAAACCTACAAGACTATTATTGAGCAGTGTAAGCCGGTAGTGGAGAAGTGAGTTCGCAGTCAGCGGTCCTCAGTCTGCAGTCCACAGTCGGCGGTCCTCAGTCTACAGTCCACAGTCGGCGGTCCTCAGTCTACAGTCTAAAGTCCACAGTCTTTAGGCTGCCATTCAACTTGCCGACTGCCGACTTGCGCTGATTTATGTTGAGCTTGCCGAAACAGCTTGTCGAAGCGCCGCTGACTGCCGACTGCTAACTTGCCGACTGCCGACTTGCACTGAGCTTGCCGAAGCGCCGAACCGTTGCCAATAAAAAAAAGGCCACCGTTTCCGGCAGCCCTTTAAAATCATATGGAGGTATTTTAGTTGATAGGCAGGATAACTGCATCAATCACGTGGATGATACCATTAGATGCAGAAATGTTTGCTGCGGTGATATTAGCCGTGTTGCCTACAGCAGTGATGGCACCTTGTGCATTCACGGAGAACGTTGGGCCAAGTAAAGTAGTCATGCTGCGGGTGCCGTTTCTTGGAACAACGCTGTTGGCTGCACGACGACCTTCCACTACGTGATAGAGGAGTACATCGCGAACCAATTCGGCGGGGAGATCAGAGATTTGAGTTACGCCAAGTGCGGTGTAAAGATTCTGGAATGCTGCGTTCGTTGGAGCAAACACGGTATATTGATCGGTGCCATTCATGAACAAGTCAACCAAACCGGTGTTCAATTCACCATCAACATATACAAGAGCGCCAACAAGTTCAGAGAAACCTGCATCGATAGCGATTTGTGCGATAGGATCCGTGCCGGGAGCAGGAGCTGCCTTGCGGCTTAATTCACTTACTGATTGTGCCGGATTGGAGGTGCTTGGCATTTCGTCTTTGCTGCAACCTACCATGAATACGGACATGCCCATTACCACGCTCAGCGTGATGATACTTGATTTTAATTTTTTCATACTGTTAAGGTTTAGAAGTTAAGTAGTGATTCTTTTGAAACCATTAACAGCAGCGGGTTTTAGAAAGTTTTATAAAACTTAAAAAAAATTGAAAAAGTGAGAAAAGGGATTTTTTTCAAGGAAAATAAAAAGGATTAATTATCTGCGGCCTTCAGTACTAAGTCTGCAGTTTTTGATTTTCAATACGATGACTAGCGAATTGTTTTAAGTATTTTGGAACACCCTGAATATTCCCACGCCTTTTATAAGATTAATGTGAATTATTGATTTGCATAAATAAATACGGGCAAATTTTCACCTGCTACTTTAGAATCTTCGCCGTATTTCTTAAATCTTGATCTATGAATCATTAATGAATAAGTGTCCGCTTTTTATGATTCTAGTAGGGTTATGCCGGCTTTCATTCAAGTAGGATGACGGTCAAACGTTCAAAAATCAAGCTCGGTTCTCTTGGAATCACCAAGATCATTCAGAAATTGTAGACACGATGAGAAAATCTAGTTGATTGTTGGTAAAAGTAAAATGTCAATGCCGTAGACTTTTGAAATTAGTCCAAGTGTTCATGGAAACTCTAAGTTGTATTATCACTTGACGGCGCAATCCACGAAAAAATCCCCTATAACAATGGACGCTACAGGGGATTTTTCAAAGGTGGCGGTCCCATCAGGATTCGAACCTGAATCACAAGCTTCGGAGGCTCGGATACTATCCATTGTACTATGGGACCTATCGGCCGCAAAGGTACACCCTTACTTGCAGAATAGGAAATTAATTGATTTTCAAAGGATAGTGCTGTTATAGCAGCCTGACCCCCGTAGATGTTTGAATTTAAGGCCGAGCTTAATCCTTTTTAATCATCGGTCGTCTTATTCCTTAGTCGACAGTCTGCAGTCCTCCGTCTTTAGCTTTCAATTCGATAGCTGATCGTTGACCAACGATGTAAATGCTTCGATTAACTTAATTGTAACGCTGACTTTAAGGCCGCCTACTGAGGACTGCTGACTTTAAGGCCGCTGCTTGTAATTCCCAAAAAATCGCACCTTTACAACTACCTACCAACATGCTGCCCGTGAAAAGATTTATTTTTTTGTTGCTCCTGCTGACGGCATTTGCCTCCCGTGCTCAAACGACATATTTCCCGCCGCTTATCGGAACTGCCTGGGATACGGTATCTGCCACTTCGCTCGGTTGGTGTCCAGATCAGCTTGATTCGCTGCTCGATTACGTCGGACAACGTAACTCCAAAGCATTTCTATTGATCAAGGATGGTAAAATCGTCGCGGAACGTTACTACGGTACCTTCACCATCGACAGTCTTTGGTATTGGGCATCAGCCGGTAAATCACTGACTGGATTTCTTACCGGACTCGCACAGGAAAGTGGTTATCTCGATATCGGCGACACGACGTCAAGTTATCTCGGACAAGGATGGACGTCTTGTACCACCCAACAGGAAGAACGAATCACCATCCGAAACCAATTGACCATGACTACCGGACTAAACGATGGTGTGCCGGATAAAGATTGTACCGATAATACATGCTTGCAATACCTCGCTGATGCAGGAACACGTTGGGCCTATCATAATGCGCCCTATACCTTACTCGATCCGGTCATTGAGAGCGCTACCGGTCGTACACTCACACAATTTTTTAATCAGCGCCTAACATCGACTACCGGCATGACCGGATTTTATTTTCAATCAGGCTACAACAATGTCTTTGTCAGCAAACCCCGCAGCATGGCGCGTTTCGGATTGCTCATGCTAAATCGCGGTCACTGGAACGGGACAGCGGTGATGAATGATTCGCTCTATTTCAATGCGATGGTAAATTCTTCGCAATCGCTTAATCCTTCGTACGGTTACCTCTGGTGGCTGAACGGAAAAACATCGTTCATGGCACCGGGATTTCAACTGCAGTTTCCCGGCTCATGGAGTCCTGCTGCACCGCCTGATATGTTTGCTGCTATGGGAAAGAACGGACAAATGCTGAATATCGTACCGTCGATGAATTTGGTTTGGCTACGCATGGGCGAGGAGCCCAATGGTAATCTGGTGCCATTTCTTTTCAACGATACCATCTGGCAAAAACTGAATGCCGTGATGTGTTCGTCAACATCTATTATCACTCCGACGTTAGCTGATGAAATTGCAGTGTTTCCTTCCGTAGCTGCGTATACTGTATCTATTACATCGCCGGCGTGCAGGCTTCAAGTAATGGATGCTTCCGGACGAATGGTGTACCAATTGCCATTGGACGGAACCCTCACCAACGTACCGCTCGATGCAATACAAAACGGAATTTACTTCTTCCGTTTTGTTACAGTAGACGGAAGGGTAGCCCTGAAAAAAGTGATCGTGAGTCGGTAGTTATTCGCTTACCGGAAAATCAGCACATCCTTACATACGGAGCGAATCTCCTGTTCGTCCATATACTCTCTTCTCGATTTCCCGTCGGCATAACGTAAGGCTTGATCGTCGTAATGACGACTCATCGGGTTGCCGGATTGTCCGGAGGGAAGAATACTATAGCCATTTAACGGTCGGGAAAAATCAATGGTGCGGCGCAGCGCAGGACCATACAATACTGTGACCGGAAATTTATCCGTTAGCAAGAAAGCCTGATTGTTGATCGTTTCCATTCCGCCTGCCGTTGGAATTGGACCGACATTAAAGAAATAATTCATTGGTTTCATTTTTCCGATCGGATGTCCAAACTCCAACACGTGGAATTTTCCCCACGACCAGTTAGCCGGATCACTGCTGAATTGTGTTGTCAGATCATTAACCGTTTCTTCAAAGGCGGCTGCGATGATCTGCTCACGGGTTTCTTTCGAAGGTGTTGTAATGTCATCCCACCATTTCGTAGTGTCGTTTTTCAGTAACGGCAATACAGAATACTTGATCGTATGCGTTTTCAAAAATCCGTCAAAATCTTTAGCGCCCATTTCGTCGCCCATCATTTTCCACATAGATTTATACAGGAACATGTAATAGATGGCCGGTGCGCGATCGTCCATTGAATGCGTGCCTTGCCAATTGCGTAACAAACCGGCAACAGCCGTAGTGTTAATTGTGCGGTTGATGGCATTGGCCGGAATCAGCGAAAGCAGCAGTTGTGCAATGACTACCGTGTGCGGATTGGTCACGTCGAGTGCAATTCGCTCAAGGTCTTCTCGATTGAAAGTCGGCTGACTGTTTAGCAGTGCATCCAAACGCCTTGCTCGCTCATCGGTCAGGTAATAGCCGGCATGAAAATTTCCATGAAAGGTATCGGGCTGATGGTTGCAGGAAAACACATAACCCTGTGGCGGATTTTCGGATTTAGGATTGTCTGAAAAATCATAGAAGCCTTGCCAGTAATTGGCACTGTTGCTGCCGTCGAGCACCAGCGAACAAGGGGTGCCGGGAGCGCGCTTGACCAGTTTGCCGACAGCGTACCAGGCGATGTTGCCGGTAGTATCCGCATAAATGATATTGAGTCCCGGTGAAGCGATCTTGCCCGCTTGCTCGCGGAACGCAGCCATGTTCTTCGCGTGATCAAGATTGTACGTTACTTCAAACAGATTGCACGGGAATTTCAACAGTGTCCAGCTGGCAGAAATAGGCGATGAGGTGTATGACTTGAAATCACTCATCACATCGCTACAGATCGGACCGTGTGAGGTAGTTCTACAAAGAATGCGCACATCGGCGCTGTCTTTCACGCGAATGACTTCGTCGCGCAGTTGCATTTTTTCCGGACGACCGTTGATCAGAATCGTATTACTGTCTATTGTTGAAACGGACTCACGAAAGAAATCAATGTCGTCATTTTCCAGCATCGTCACGCCCCAGCCAAACGTAGGCGTATGACCAAGCGGTGCAAATGGAAATCCCGCGAGATAGCTGCCATAAAAGTTGGTGCCCGGATAATTCAGATGCGCATCAAACCAAACGCCGGGTTGTTGTTGTCCGATATGCGTATCGTTTTCTAGCACTGCTTTGCCGGACTTCGATCGTGAAGGGGCCACCGCAAAGGCGTTACTGCCGGTCCAGATTTTTACGGGAAGTTTTTCGATAATCGCGGTGAAAGCAGGAAGTACACTATTTCCTGAATCATTACTGTTCACCGGATTGCGCAATTGATCAGGTGTATAGCCCAGTGTAAGCTGATCGACATAGCCGGGACCTAACCGTTTATCTATTCGCGATAAAAGGGGATCTGTACGAAAACCCATTTGAAAATTGAATGACATGTAATCAACAATCAAAAACAAATCGCGGATCGTATATTTTTCTTTCTCGATACCAACCAACCGGAATTCTAAGGGCGTCTTTCCGTTTTCAATGAATTGGTTGATGCCGTCGAGGTACGCCAATGCGGCTTGCTGCCAGGCTTCGTTGTTGGTCGAAAAAAAATCTTTGGCGGAAGCATCGGCATGTTGGGTGATGCCAAGCATGCGAAAAAAACGATCTACGTCGATCATCGAACTTCCCAGTATTTCCGAAAGTCGTCCGCTGCTCACACGACGGACCATCTCCATTTGAAACAGTCGTTCTTGGGCCACGAGATATCCAAAAGCACGGTAGGTGTCTATTTCGTTAGCGCCGTAAATATGCGGGACACCATTATCGTCGTGATAGATCGTCACCGGAGCCGACAAGCCGTTTAGTTTCAGTTCACCGGAATAGACCGGTTTGGTCGTTTGCAGCCAGATCACCAATCCAATGATCGCCATTGCGATGACAATGAACAGACCAAGTACAACCTTTTTAAAAATACGCATGCGAGAGTAGTATGATTATTCCAGCGTGTCGGAGACAATTACTGTTCCGTTAATTGGACAAGTCGAGCTTTGTAAAGCACGAACGCCACCGTTCAGCAAAATATAACCGGATACCGTTTGTGAAACGGATGATGTGTTTTGTGCGACCAGTAACAACGTATCGCCGGCTTTGGCGTCGAACGAATAGGCGAATGAATCGTTTTGGTGGAAGAAGTTTTGCATCACTCCATTCGGGCCTGTGCAGGAAACGAAACAATCCGTGCAACGGATTTGGTAACTGACCGTACGCTTAACCGCTGGTGTTGAATCGCCACCATCCTTTTTACAAGCAAAAATGGCAATCATGGCAATGGCTAGCAGGAAGAGTTTGTTTGCTTTCATCACTTGACGGTAGTGGTTGGTTATAATGTATAGCCGAAGCGTTTCAGCTTGGATTCTTTTTTGCGCCAGTCTTTTTCGACTTTAACAAAAAGCTCAAGAAATACTTTTCGTCCGGTGAAGTCTTCCAGGTCTTTTCGCGCTTCCGTTCCGATACGTTTGATGGATACCCCTTTGCGTCCGATCAGGATGCCTTTTTGAGAATCGCGCTCCACGTAAATCACCGCTCCAATTCGTAAAATGTTGGGTTCTTCTTTATAGGATTCCACTTCCACGGTACAGGCGTACGGAATCTCTTCCTGAAAATGCATGAAGATTTTTTCACGAATGAATTCGGCTGTGAAGAAGCGCATGGAGGCATCGCTCAATTCTCCTTTGGGGAAAAAGGCCGGTCCTTCCGGTAATAATTTCAGCAGCGTGTCCTTGACGAGGTCTACATTGAAATCAGTGAGCGCAGAACAAGGAATGATGGCGTGCGGATTAACAGCTTTTTTCCAGCCGTGTACCAGTTTGTTGATCTCGTTCTGCGTCGAGTTGTCGACTTTGTTGATGACGATGATGACCGGTACTCCGATGGCTTGAATACGTTTCACCAATTCGGGATCGGTGTAGCCTTCGCTCAGGTCGGTGATGAAAAGTACCGCGTCCGCATCTTCGAGTGAAGCGGCTACAAACTCCATCATCTTTTGGTGGAGTAGATAATGCGGTTCCAGGATCCCGGGTGTATCGGAAAAGACGATCTGAAAATCCTCGGCATTCAAGATGCCTTTGATACGGTGCCGGGTGGTCTGGGCCTTGGGCGTAACGATTGAGAGGTGTTCGCCGATGAATCGGTTCATCAACGTGGATTTTCCTACGTTCGGTCGTCCGATAATACTCACAAATCCAGCCTTATGCCCCATTTTGAACTATTTTTTGGAAAAATCCTACTTGGTAAAGAAAGTAATTATATCTTTGCAGTCCAAAACAGTGCGGGATGGAGCAGTTGGTAGCTCGTTGGGCTCATAACCCAAAGGTCACAGGTTCGAGTCCTGTTCCCGCTACCGAAGAAAAGAGCCGAAGAAATTCGGCTCTTTTTGTTCAAATCCACTAATACCTACTCATCGTGTCGAACATCATTGCTATCGTCGGTCGTCCTAATGTCGGTAAATCGACCTTATTCAATCGGCTAACCGAATCGCGGAAAGCGATCGTCGACGAGCAGAGCGGTGTTACCCGCGATCGTCACTACGGCCACTCGGAATGGAACGGACGTCGTTTCAGTGTCATCGATACCGGCGGATATGTCCGTGGTTCTGACGATGAATTTGAAGGGGAGATTCGCAAGCAAGTGGAAATTGCTGTCCAGGATTCCGATCTCGTCATTTTTGTGGTCGATGTGGAAGCCGGTGTTACTGATCTCGACGATGCTGTAGCTGCGTTGTTGCGTAAATCGGGAAAGAAGGTTTTCCTCGTCGCCAATAAGGTTGATCATTCACAGCGTGCCAACGATTCGGCAGTCTTCTACAGTTTCGGTTTAGGTGATCCCTATTGCATTTCCGCAATCAACGGCTCCGGAACAGGTGAGCTGCTCGATGATATCGTGCTGGCATTACCTAATGAGAAAGACGATTTCGAAGAAGATATCCCCAAGTTCGCTATCATTGGTCAGCCCAACGTCGGGAAGTCTTCGTTGCTGAATATGTTGACCGGTGAAGAGCGAAGTATTGTCACGCCTGTGGCGGGTACCACTCGCGATACCATTCACCAGCGATACAATAAATTCGGACACGATTTTTATTTGGTGGATACCGCCGGTGTGCGCCGTAAGGCTCGTGTAAAGGAAGATCTTGAATTCTATTCGGTACTCCGTTCTATTCGCGCCATTGAAGATTCGGATGTCTGTATCTTCATGATCGATGCGGAAAAAGGAGTCCACGCACAGGATCTTGCGATTTTTCACCTGATCGAAAAAAACCGTAAAGGAGTTGTTATTGTAGTGAACAAGTGGGATTTGATGGAAAAGGATAATTCTTCCGTTAAGAAATTCACGGACTACATCGAGACCAAAATCGCGCCCTTCAACGATGTGCCGATCGTATTTACCTCTGTACACGAAAAGCAGCGCGTATTCAAAGCCCTCGAAGAGGCCGTACGCGTGTACGAAAATCGCAGCCGTAAAATCAAAACTTCTGCACTCAATGATTTCTTGTTGCCGTTGATTGAAAATTATCCGCCGCCGACTATTAAAGGTAAGTACATCAAGATCAAGTACGTCACCCAGTTGCCGACACGCACACCGCAGTTCGCCTTTTTCTGTAATCTGCCGCAATACCTCAACGAGTCGTACCGCCGATTTTTGGAAAATAAAATGCGTGAAAAGTTCGATTTTTCCGGCGTTCCCATCGAAATTTACTTCCGTTCCAAAGGGAAACAGGAAGATTGATCAATTGGCATATTTTTTGTCAGGATGTGTACACTATATTTGTGTAAACAACTGATATTATGCTGTTCCGATTCTTCCTGTCGTTACTTGTAGTATGGATAACTGCCCTGAACGTTCGTGCGCAGGCGGATTTTTCCGTTACCATCAACTTTAAAAGCAAGGCGCCGGAAGCGGCGCAACTGTTTATTGATCGTTCCTACCTAAGCGCCACGCTGGAATCTACTGATGTTAATTTCCAGCAAGGAACAGCTGTTCTTAATGCGCGGGTAGCCAAGCCGCGCATTGCCGAGCTGAAGTACGGCGATTTCTTCATGATGATTTATGTGGAACCCGCCGGTGATTTGACGTTCACGGTGGATGCTTCCGTTACACCAGCACAAGTTTCGCTGAGCGGACGATCAGCTGGAGCCAACGGCATCGTACAGCAGTTTTATCAGAATTTTTCCAAAGAGTTTACCGACTCCCTGCA
>CAINVI010000038.1 GCA_903854075.1 Candidatus Pollutiaquabacter sp.
ACTTGAACTGGCTAAGAAAAAAATTGAAGACATTCGGATCGTAGTGAGCGGGGCCGGCGCATCTGCTATTTCCTGTATCAAACTTTATCTGGCACTCGGAGCGAAACGTGATAACATCATGATGTTTGACAGTACCGGCATTATCCACTCGGAACGAAACGATCTTGATGACAACAAAAAACTATTTGCGATTGAAACAAAAGTCCGGACGCTGGATGAAGCCATGAAGGGCGCCGATGTATTTCTTGGACTTTCCAAAGGGAACATCATTTCCAAAGAGATGGTAAAATCAATGGCGAAAAACGCCATCGTATTTGCACTCGCCAATCCGGATCCGGAAATTTCGTACAACGATGCAGCAGACGCCCGCAACGACGTCATTATCGCCACAGGCCGCAGCGACTATCCGAACCAGGTAAACAACGTGCTTGGCTTCCCGTTCATCTTCCGTGGCGCACTCGATGTGCGTGCCACGCAGATCAACGAAGCTATGAAACTGGCGGCCGTTCGCGCCATTGCAGAACTGGCAAAAGAGCCGGTTCCTGAAATCGTAAATCTCGCGTACAACCAGAAGAACATCACTTTTGGAAAGGACTACATCATTCCAAAACCGCTTGATCCGCGACTGATATCTACGGTTGCACCGGCTGTAGCAAAAGCAGCGGTGGAATCCGGCGTAGCGCAATCCAAAATCACCAACTGGAACGAATACATCGAACAACTGCAAAAGCGCTTAGGCCTTGACAATAAACTCATCCGCGTAGTTACCAGCAAGGCTAAACAGAATCCTCAGCGAATTGTGTTCACAGAAGCTGATACCTACAAGATTCTGAAAGCCGCACAGATTGCGCGTGACGAAGGGATTGCTAAGCCAATCCTGCTTGGTAATCTTAAAAAAATCAAAGCACTCATCGCAGAAAACAAGCTGGACCTCGGCGACACACCGATCATTGATCCGCGTGAGGAGGAAGAAAAGCGCAATGCTTTCGGTGAAATCTTTTTCCGCAAGCGCAGAAGAAAAGGTTTCACGCTTTACGAAGCCCGGAAGATCATGAACGAACGTAACTACTACGGCGCGATGATGGTTGAAACCGGTGAAGCTGATGCAATGATTTCCGGACTCACCCGTAAGTACAGCGATGTCATTCGTCCAGCCCTGCAAATCATTGGTACACAAGATGACGTAAAAAAGGTCGCGGGCATGTACATCATGGTGACTAAGCGCGGTCCGCTATTTTTTGCAGATGCCACAATCAACGTCAACCCGACGGCGGAAGATCTGGCAGAAATCACCGTACTTACCGCCTGGGGTGTTCAGCAGTTCAACATCAAACCACGGATCGCCTTGCTCTCGTTTTCCAATTTCGGCGCGCACAATGATCCGGCGGCAACTAAAGTGCGACAAGCTGTCGATATTCTTCACCGTAACTATCCCGGAATGATGGTCGATGGGGAGATGCAAGCAAACTTTGCGTTGAACCCGTCATTACTGGGCGACAATTTTCCATTCTGCGAATTCGCAGAACAAGGAGCCAATACGCTAATTTTCCCGAACCTTGATTCCGGGAATATCACCTACAAATTACTTCAGGAGCTAGGATCGGCGGAGGCTATCGGTCCCGTTTTGCTGGGCATGAAAAAACCGGTGCACGTCCTGCAATTAGGCAGCTCTGTCCGTGAAATCGTTAATATGATTACGATCGCCGTCGTCGATGCACAATCGAGAAAAAGCGGACGCTGATTAAACACTAACTGGAATTTAAAGAAGGCCCATCGTAACCGGATAGGGCCTTCTTTGTTATCTTTGAATATGCGCATCACATTTCCATTCCGGCTGTTGCTGCTGCTTTTGCCGGCCTTACTCCAAATCAAAAGTACCGCACAACGAGCCTATGAATCGTTCTGGTCGCCCATCCAGTGGGAAGACGAAATCAACGACTGGTTCGTTGCTCAACGAATGATCCCCTACGGAAATGTAGATGCGACGGCACACCGTGAAGCGGCGCTATCCTTAGTGGAGCAAAAACAAATCGCACGAACTACCACTCTGCCGGTATGGCAGCAACAAGGTCCACGAAATATCGGCGGACGACTTACGGATGTTGAAATGCCGGCATCGTCGCTACAGACTATGTATGCGTGCGGCGCCTCAGGCGGTGTTTTCAAATCGACAGACGCCGGCGCTACCTGGTCGGCCATTTTTGACGGCCAACCATCCTTGTCTATTGGCGACCTGGCGATTGCACCGAGCAACGAAAATATTCTATACGTCGGAACGGGCGAACCGAATGCAGGTGGCGGCTCCATTACCTACGACGGAGCCGGCGTTTTCAAATCGACGGATGCAGGAGCTACCTGGACATCCGTCGGACTCACCACATCCCGAAATATCGGACGTATTGCTGTTGATCCGAATAATCCGGACATCGTATTCGTTGCCGCCATGGGCGACCTATTTGGGAACAGCGTTGAACAAGGATTATTTCGCTCACAGGATGGTGGAGCAACCTGGCAACAGTTTTTATTCTTCAACGACTCCACGGGAGTCATCGATGTCGCTATCGACCCGTCGAACACTAACATCGTGTATGCCTGCAGCTGGACCCGTATTCGACGAATCGATCGCAGAAATTACGGCGGACCTTCGTCCGGACTTTGGAAATCAATCGATGGCGGCACTACGTGGAATAGTATCGGAACGGGAAACGGATTGCCGGCGTTTGACTACGGTCGCACCAGTATCGGCGTCAGCGCTTCTCAGCCGAACATTTTGTACTATATGGTTTCCAACCAGCAAAGTGTTTTTCAGGGCGTTTATAAATCCACCGATGGCGGAATGAATTGGACCCGCACCAACGATACTAACATCGGCGATGTCTTCAACGGTGCGGCGCATTGGGAAGGGCGCATCAAAGTGGACCCTACGGATCCCAATATCGTTTACCTGATTGGCTTTGACACGTGGAAGACCGCCGATGGTGGACAAAACTGGTCGAATATTTCCGGCAATTACCATCCTGATAATCACGAGGTGTTTGTTCATCCACAGCAACACGACTTGTTATTATTAGCCAATGACGGAGGACTGTTTACCTCCGATAATGGAGGAAATACCTGGAACCACAACGAGGAGCTACCGGTCACGCAATTTTATGTAATGGATGTGCTGGAAACAGGAACAACCACGCGTGGTGGCGGTACGCAAGATAATGGCACTGTCATCACCAACACCGGTGCGGATAATGATTGGTATTCGATTTGGGGCGGTGACGGATTCTACACCTTATTCGATCCTGTCAGCGGCTTTACCTATGCAGAGTATCAGTACGGAGGAGTTAATACCGGAACCGACGGTGTCGACCCTGCCGACCGCTTCAACTGGAACACACCATTAGCACTGAATCCGCAACACACTTCCACGGTATTCATGGGTGCCAATCGCCTTTATGTGAGTTTTGATAGCGGAGACAACTGGCAAGCCATCAGCGCTGACCTGACGGACCATACTTTATTCGGTTATCCAATTACGTGGGGCACAATTACAACGATCAGTATTTCACCGGTAGACACAAACATTATTTATTGCGGAACCGATGACGGTAATGTTTGGGTCACCACCGATTTCGGAAATAACTGGCAGCAGGTAAATCCCATGAATACTATTCGTTGGGTAACACGCGTGACCGCTCATCCTTCTGATCCATCTGTTGTTTATTGTACGCTCTCCGGCTATCGCTTTCATGATCAGGTGGCACATGTATATCGAAGCAATGATTTCGGTCAATCGTGGCTATCAATAGAGGGCAATCTTGCAGACATTCCATGCAACGACATCGTACAGGATCCACAACACGATTCTACGCTTTATCTTGCTACAGATATCGGCGTATTCGTCACGCTGGATCTTGGACAGACGTGGAATCCGGCGGGCTCTGGAATGCCGATTGTTCCGGTAACGGATATTCGTTTTCACGATCCGTCACGTACGCTCTTTGCCGCAACCTACGGACGTTCGATGTGGGCACTGGAAGTGGATCCGTTATTCACCGGGATCAGTGCCACGAAAGACGAGTCGCTACTCAAGGTTTATCCGAATCCGGTCACTGATCGCCTGTTTGTGCAGTCGGCTAACCGGGTTTCAGCGATCACCATTATTGCAGCGGACGGAAGAACGGTTTACTCCGGCGCCGTTGGACAACAGGCAACAGCGATCATCGATCTCTCCTCACTCACCCATTCGTTTTCGCCCGGCTGTTATACTGTGCTACTTGCCACCCCGAACGGGAATTGCAGCCGAAGATTCATTAAACAATAATTACTCGTAACGTCCAACTGTTTCCACATGATCAATCACCTCAACGGAAAACTGGTAGAAAAGAATCCCGCCTTTTGCATCATTGAATGTGGAGGCGTAGGTTACTTTGTAAATATTTCCCTGCACACGTTTTCACAGCTTGGTGACCAGGAGGCGGTACGACTACTCACGCATCTGCATATTACCGAAGACGCTCATACACTGTTCGGCTTTCACCAGGAGGAGGAACGAAAATTATTTCGCTCCCTGATCACCGTTTCGGGAATCGGTTGCAACACGGCACGCATGATGCTCTCCTCCATGAATCCGTCAGAAATAGAAAATTGCATTGCTGCTGAAGATGTAGCCCGCCTCAAAAAAATCAAAGGCATCGGAGAAAAAACAGCGCAACGACTGGTACTGGAATTGAAGGGAAAAATACGCCGGGAAAGCAATGTGCCGGGGATGTTGGCATCCCTATCCGTCAGGGATGAAGCCTTGTCTGCGCTTTTAACACTTGGTTTTCAACGTAATACCATTGAGGCGAGCCTGGATAAACTCCTTAAAAACCATCCTGGAATCGGCGTGGAGGAAATCATCCGACAGGCATTAAAATCGCTTTAAAAAAGCAGGAATTTTCAAGGATTTAACGTAAATTAGGGCCTTTG
>CAINVI010000039.1 GCA_903854075.1 Candidatus Pollutiaquabacter sp.
ATTGTATGGGGCCGATCGTCCACTTATGTTTGTAGCGTGAAATAGCGCCTACTCACTAAATCGATTGTCTCACTACACCTAATACCTATCCTTGCAATGAAACGTCTCTACTCCCTTCTGCTGCTATTGTTGACCGTCTCCGGGATCAATACTGCTACCGCGTCACATGTTATGGGCGGCGAAATCTCTTACACGTGGATCAGTGGTACTACCTACGAACTCCAACTTACGTACTATAGAGACTGCCAGGGCATCAATGCGCCGGCTACGATTAGTATATCGGCTTCGTCAACGTGTTATCCCACTCCCCTAACCATCGTTGCCACTGCCTCCGCCAACTCGCCACAGCAGGTCTCTCCGATTTGCGCCAGCGTGCAATCCAATTGTAATGGCGGACAATTTAACGGAATAGAAAAATGGGAATACGTAGGGAACATTACCTTACCAGGAAACTGTAGTGACTGGATTTTCTCGTATACAGAATGTTGCCGGAACGGGGCTATCACCAACCTGAACCAACCCTTCAGTCAAAGCTCCTATTTCTGGGCACAACTCAACAACTTTGATACGCCGTTCAACAACTCGGCCACCTTTGCCGGAAATCCTGTTCCTTATCTAACAGCCGGTGCGCCTGTACAAATCAACAATGGCGCCTTTGATGCGGACAACGACTCTATCGTTGTGTCTCTGTCTGCTGCATTAGGAAATGGCGGAGTACCGTTGACTTACGCAGGTTTTGCCACTCCTACCAACCCTATCACGACACTCTCTGGAATTACGATCGATCCATCCACCGGTAACGTTTCCTTAACCCCCTCAGCACCGGAAGTAGACGTAATTGTTTATCGTATTGATGAATACCGCAATGGCATTCTCATCGGCTCCTCCACCCGTGACTTCCAAGTGAATGTAATCACGTATACCAATGCATTGCCAACCCTGAGCGGAATCAATGGTTCAGCTTCCTACCTGAACACTGTTTGCGCAGGCGATACCCTGGGCTTCACGTTGTACTCCGATGATGCTGATGCCAACGACAGCACAACCATTGACATTCTGTCAACCGGACTGGGTTCAGTGGTCAGCGCTACCTACTTCGGTGGACAAAAAGACTCGGTATATATCGAACTCATCGCCGACGGTTCATTAATCAGCCCACTGGCACATACGTTATACATTCGTGTCAGTGACAACAAATGTCCTTATATCGGAACTCAGACTTATGCTTACCAGATATATGTCAACGGCTGCAGTGCAGACGTTTGGCCCGGTGATGCTAACAACGACTTGAGCTGCAACCTGTACGACATCCTCCCAATCGGACTTGGCTACAACGCTTCAGGACCTGTACGAACAAATGCATCGCTTGTCTGGGTAGCACAACCGTCCACCGATTGGTCATCTTCTTTCGCCTCCGGAAACAACTACAAGTTTGCAGATTGTAACGGCGACGGTATTATTGACAGTAATGATACACTGGCCATTGCTCAGAACTATGGTCTTACACATCCTGTTCGCTTGGCCAATTCGACGAATCAGCAGAACAGTTTGGCGAACATGTACCTTATCTCAAGCACAGACACCGCCGGTCCAAACAGTACGGTGCAAGTCGACATTCGTCTGGGAGACGTATCGGCTCCTGCCCGCCGCATCTATGGCATTGCCTTTAAGCTTGCTTTTAATCCGACGATCATAGATCCGTCAGCATCGTCCCTTCAATTCTCTGGAAGTCAGCTGGGAACTCCCGGAGCCGATTTGATGACCTTCGTTCGTCCGGACTGGACCAACGGCATCATTGATGCTGTCGCTGTCCGCATGGATGGCAATGAGCAAACGGTTGATTCTACCATCGCCTTATTCGATGTCGTGATTGTAGACAATGTTTCCGCAAGAACCACCTTGAGCTTCGATCTTCTTGGCGTGCGCGCCATTGATGCAGGAGGCATTGCCAAGTTCTTTTCTATTATCAATGATAGTGTAAGTGTTAATTCCGGCACCACAGGTATTCGCAACCCTTTCATCGATGTTGTATCGGTTTATCCGAACCCCGCCAACGAGACGTTACGCATTTCTGGAGCAACTGCGATTCGTCAAATCGTCGTTCGTGATCTGAACGGAAAAATCATCTCCAGTACGGATGCCTCGTGGTCCGGCACTTCCATTGACATTCAATCGTTGAGCGAAGGTGTATACTTTGCCGAGATTACTGCCGACGGAAATGTGTACCGTAAGAAATTCAGTGTGATTCGTTAAGTTTCGTTTTCGTTTTCGTGTGGAAAAGCCCCCGGAGTTCGGGGGCTTTTATTTTTTACCAAGTATAGATCAACGAAAAACGATGCAGTCGACGACTATAAATCGTCGTACTCATAGATATCCTGCAAATCTGTTCCTGCAGGCATCTCGCACACCGGATTTATGATTCCGTCTTTGAGATCGTAGACCCAGCCGTGCAAATGAGGACGCTGTTCATGCTTCCATGCACGTTGCACTACGGAGGTCTTTGCCAGGTTCATCACCTGCTCCTGGACATTCAGTTCTACCATCCGATCGATTTTCTGATCGTCACTTATAATTCCATCGACTTCCTGGCGATGAAAACGGTAGACGTCCTTAATATTACGCAACCATTTATTAGCTATACCCATATCATGCTGCGTCATGGCTGCGCGTACGCCGCCACAACCGTGGTGACCACAGACGATGATGTGCTCCACTTTCAGCGCGCGTACTGCATAGTCCAGAACGGTCAAAAGATTCAAGTCGGTATGAACTACCATATTAGCGACGTTCCGGTGAACAAAAATTTCACCTGGCTGTGTGCCGGTGATTTCATTAGCCGGCACCCGGCTATCGCTGCAACCAATCCAGAGGAACTTAGGCGTTTGGATATGGGCAAGTCGGGAAAAGTATTCCGGATCATCCTGCACCTTTTCATTGGCCCAGGCTTTATTCGCTAGCAATAATTTCTCGTAGGGTTTCATAGGTTTTCTTTTTAGATAAACTGTTTATTCAACGATAAACGCTTTTATAGACGAGCTAAACCCTTGGCTTTTATAAGTGCTTGTCTTGATTTCTACTGTAATGTTTTTTAAGGAGGCATGCCGTGCAAAATCTTCCACGACGCCAACAACATCCTTATCAATAAAATCCGCACGGGATGCATCAATAAGCACGTGTGCATTCTCAGGCACCGACTCCAGCTTGGCTTTTATTAGTGGTTTGTTAAGGTAGGAAACGTCCTTTCGCATGCGGAAAAGGTATTTATTATCATCGTTCACCACCACAATTGCGGATTTAAAGTTGCTGCGCATGACAAAAAATAAACCGACCAAGCAGCCGATAAGGATCCCTACCAATAAATCGGTAAGAAGTATGGAGACAATAGTAACCACGAACGGAACGAACTGATCCAAGCCAGCAGTATAAAAAGCTTTGAAAATAGAAGGTTTGGCTAATTTATAGCCGGTATAGATCAAGACTGCTGCCAGCGCGGCCTTGGGAATCAAATTCAGCAGCTGAGGAATGAACAGTACACTCAACAAAAGAAAAACACCATGCAAGATGGCCGAGAGCTTTGTTTTTGCCCCACTATTAACGTTAGCCGAAGTACGTACAATGACCGAGGTAAGTGGCAATCCACCCAATAAACCGGAGATCATATTCCCAACACCTTGAGCCTTTAACTCACGGTTGGTCGGAGTCACCCGTTTTAACGGATCCAGATTATCGGCGGCCTCAATACTCAACAATGTTTCCAAACTGGCAACCAATGCGATGGTGACTGCCGTAATCCAAACCTGCGGATTACTGATGTAGCTGAAGTCTGGTGATTGTAAAGAAGATAAAAAATCTGAGGCCGATAATGAAATAGGGATTGTCACCAAGTGGTCACTTAACAACGCCCACTCCGGCCGATTTGCAATAGCCCACTGGTTCATGAATACCGCTGTGAGCACAATCAGCAGTGGAGCCGGAATCAACTGAAACGCTTTGCCCAACTTAGCGATATAATTTTCCCAGACAATTTGAATCAGCAGAGATACCGCACCAATGATCATCGCCCAAGGAAGCACATGACTCAGCGCTTCACTAATTCCGCTGAAGGTATTTCCATGATCCACCTGGAAAAAGCTTTCATCTCCTTCGTAATCGGCGTCGTAACCAATCAAGTGTGGAAATTGCTTGAGGATAAGTATTAATCCGATCGCCGCCAACATACCCTTAATCACCGATGAGGGAATGTAATCACCGATGACTCCCGCTCGAAGAAACCCAAGCACCAGCTGTAAAAATCCACCGATTACTACTGCTAGTAAAAAGGCCTCGAAGGCCGGCAGTTTGCCCAATGCAGCCACTACGATGGCCGTAAGTCCGGCAGCGGGACCGGACACACTTAAATGTGATCCGCTTAAAATACCAACTACAATACCACCAACTACACCGGCCACCAGACCGGACATTAGTGGCGCTTGAGACCCCAGCGCGATACCCAAACATAACGGCAGCGCTATCAGAAATACCACCAGCGCTGCCGGTAGATCCGCAGCTAAAGAAGCGCCTAGTGTATTCGTTTTATTTCGCATAGTTCAATAGAGGATTACAACGCTTTGTGACAAATTGGTAAATTCAAATAACGCTAAAAGTCTCGGTCACAATTCTTAATTGAATGTTAAGATTTAGTAAGCCCTGAAGAAAAGCATAAAAAAAGGCTGTCTTTCGACAGCTTTTTAACAGTAAAAAAATCCGTTTACTCTTCTCCAGGAAGATTCGAGTTTTTTGTTTCGGAGTAAGGCGTTGTTTGTGGAATGAAGTCGTCCTCAGCACCCGGCTTTCCATAATCATACGGCCAGCGGTGTACAGCAGGGATTTCTCCAGGCCAGTTTCCGTGGATGTGCTCCACAGGCGCTGTCCACTCTAGTG
The DNA here is from genome assembly GCA_903854075.1 of Candidatus Pollutiaquabacter sp. Lineage (GTDB taxonomy): Bacteria > Bacteroidota > Bacteroidia > AKYH767-A > 2013-40CM-41-45 > Pollutiaquabacter. The sequence continues at coordinate 4,921 of CAINVI010000039.1, forward strand.
TATTAGAATTCCAAGGATTCTGTTCGGCTTTGCGTCCGCGGTACATACTGTAGAAGAAATTGAACGCGAAAATGAGCTGTGCCAAACCACCGAGAATTGCAAAAACACTGACCAGGGCGTTGATATTTAGCGCGCCATCAAATCCTTCGTAAGCAGTGTATGCATAATAGCGACGCGGCGCGCCGGACAAGCCAACAAAGTGCATTGGGAAGAAGGTGCCGTAAACGCTGATAATGGTCAGCCAGAAGTGCCAATAACCCAAACGCTTGTCGAGCATGCGACCGAACATACGCGGGAACCAGTGGTAAACTCCGGCAAACATTCCGAAGATCGCCGATGAACCCATTACGATGTGAAAGTGTGCAACGACAAAATAGGTGTCGTGAATATTGATATCCAATGCGGAGTCACCGAGGATAATACCGGTTAGACCACCGGAAATAAAAAACGAAACCAGTCCAATGGCGAACATCATTGCCGGAGAAAGCACAACATTACCGCGCCATAAGGTAGCGAGGTAGTTGAATACTTTAACTGCAGAAGGTATAGCTACCAACAGGGTGGTGAATACGAATACGGATCCGAGGAACGGATTCATTCCTGTGATAAACATGTGGTGACCCCAAACAATGAACGACAGGAACGCGATGACAAGCATCGAACCGATCATGGCCTTGTAACCGAAGATTGGCTTACGGGATTGAGTAGCGATAACTTCAGAAGCCAGACCAAGAGCAGGCAATAATACGATATAAACCTCCGGGTGACCCAGGAACCAGAAGAGGTGCTGGAAAAGTACCGGTGAACCACCGGCATAATGCAACGGTGCTCCATCAATAAAGATATCGGACAGGTAGAAGCTGGTGCCAAAACTGCGATCGAACAACAACAACAATGCTGCTGCAAAAAGAACAGGGAACGAAAGAATACCCAGGATGGCCGTAATGAAGAATGCCCAGATGGTCAACGGCAAACGTGTCATACTCATACCTTTGGTGCGCATATTCAAAATGGTCACCACGTAATTGATACCACCTAACAAGGCAGAGGCAATGAACAACACCATGCTAACCAGCCACATCGTCATACCAAGTCCGGAACCTGGTATAGCTTGAGGCAATGCACTCAGCGGCGGGTAAATCGTCCAACCGGCAGATGCAGGACCAGCTTCAATGAATAAGGACATGGTCATCACTGTACAGGAAGCGAAGAAAAACCAGTACGAAAGCATATTCAGAACGCCGGAGGCCATATCTCGTGCACCTACCTGAAGTGGAATCAATAGGTTACTGAATGTTCCGGATAGTCCACCGGTCAACACGAAGAAGACCATGATGGTACCATGAATCGTCACCAGCGCCAGGTAAAAGCCGGGGTCTAGTTTTCCATCTTTTCCCCACTTACCGATAAGGCTCTCGAGAAAGCCAAATTTTTGGTCCGGCCAACCCAGTTGCAAACGGAAAATGAGCGACATGATCATGGCTAAAAACGCCATAACAATAGCAGTGATAAGAAACTGCTTGGAGATCATTTTATGATCCGTACTGAAGATATACTTGCTCCAGAATGAATCGTTGTGATGTTCATGATGGTCGTGAGCGCCGTGAGCCTCATCGTGACCGTGTGCATGCGTTGACATGTATCCTGACAATTAATTGATCGTTACAAATTCTGTTCTATTGCCTTTCGTACTGTAATTAACGACTGGCAACTATTTTTGTTTTATCTTCTGACGCTACCGCCATTTTGGTGGTGTCCGCAGCCGGAGTCGCAGGAGCGGACGGAGCAGCCGCCTCAGGACGTGCAAAAACCCACTGCTGGTCTTTGTACCAGGTTTTGAAGGCGTCTGCCGGGCTGATGACCACGTTCATTTTCATATTATAATGGGCCACGCCGCAAATTTTATTGCAAAGCAGCACATAATTGAACTTCTCATTGCCCGTAATCATACGCATACTGTCGGTGGTAATGGTCGACTCAAAGTGGAATTGGGTCTCCATACCCGGCACGGCATTCATCTGAGCGCGTAAGTGTGGCAGATACACCGAGTGAATGATATCACGCGAGTGAATCTTCAACAAAACCGGTGTATTAACCGGAAGGTAAAGGTCACGGGTAATTTTGTCATCCTTGGAAGCCGGATCGTTGACATCCACGCCCAAAGGATTATCGTCCGTGATGAGTTTAAAGTTAGAGCGACCCAGTACATTATCTTCTCCGGCATAACGCGCCGTCCAATCAAACTGTTTACCGTAAATCTCGATGACCATGGCATCTTTCGGTGCAGGTCCGGTGATATCAGTCCAGAGTTTCAATCCGTAAACGATAAGTCCCATCAGCACTACTCCCGGAACGGCCGTCCAAATCAACTCCAGTTTATGGTTGTCCGGATAGAAATAGGCTTTCTCGCCTTTGCGGTGACGATACTTATACGCGAATCCGAACAGCAATATCTGCGTGATGAAGAACACCACGATAATGAGTGCAAAGTTGAGGTTCAGGTAATCATCAGTGAGTACCCCATGCTTAGACGCAGCTACCGGAAGCAAATACTTCTTCGCATCGAGCGTGAAATAAACCATACCGATAAGACCAACGACAAGGAACAGGATAAAATAGATTCCGTTGCGTTTGGAGTCCGCATCTGTCACATACTCTTCTTCGCCGCGCAGATCCCGGACTAATTCCAGGACGCGGATGATGCGCCAAATGGTCAGGAGGGCGAGAATTACAACAATCAGAACAAGTAGCTTAATCATGGAAGTAGTCTTCGATTAATTGGTAATAAATTATTTCGTCCCTTCGGATTAAATGTGGTGATGCAAACTTTCGGAAAGCATTGGGTGGTTTTTAGGAACCAACGCTGCTTTTGAAAGCTCACGGAATGTACTGAACAAGAACAAACCAAGATATCCGATAAAGGTGCCGATTTCAATGAAGCCGATGTGCCAGTGCGCACCCACCGTACCCGGAGTTACCATGAGGTAAACATCCAGCCAGTGACCGATGATGATAATTATACCAGCCACCCAAAGAATAGCAGTCTTGCGCTTTGCATCGCGGGTCATCAGCACAAGGAACGGAGCGATGAAATTGACCAACAAGTTGCCCACCCACAACTTCTTGAAATATTGCCAGCGGGTCTGGTAGTACACTACTTCTTCAGGAAGGTTCGCGTACCAAATCAACATGAATTGAGAGAACCACAAATAGGTCCAGAAGATGGAGAAGGCAAACATGAATTTACCTACATCGTGCAGATGACTTTCATTGATATGGCCCATGTAGCCGCGACGCTTAAGGTAGAGCGTGAGCAGTGCAATCATGGACATGCCACTTACAAAGAGTCCGGCGAAGGTGTACCAGCCAAAGAGGGTGGAGAACCAATGCGAATCAATGCTCATCAGAAAATCCCAGGCAGAAGTAGACGACGTGATTGCAAAAAGAACGATGAAGATCGCCGACAGCGTGATTTTGCGACGATACGGCTCTACGCCGCCAATTGCATCTTCCTCAAGGGATTTCTTCCGGATCATCCAGGCGAAACCGACCCAGATCAATGCATAAGCAATGATACGCACCATGTAAAAGGTGATGTTCAAAAATCCGCTCTTGCCGTCAAGAATGGCATCGTATTCAGGACTGGTTTTATCGTATAGTTCCGGATGTGTCCAATGGTATAAGTCGTGATGACCGAAAATGAAAATCAGAATCATTCCCAGCATACCAAACTTCATAAATCCGGACATCGCTTCAGGAACACGAATCAGCGCAACAGACCAGCCGGACTGAGCAATCATCTGTACTGCGACAAAAAAGATACCGGCCAATGCGATAGCATTGAAATAGAAATTGCTGATAAGCAAGGATGCCCAAGTGCGGGTCGGATCACTGAAAAATCCGGTAGCGACTGCCGCCACACCGATGGCGATCATGATCAGCGGGAGAACCTTGTTGTTCTGGTTGAGTTCAAATTTTTGATCCATCATAGCGTTCAAGGTGTGGAATTACATTTTTGCAGCAGCAGCGGTATCGGCAGCAGCCGTTGTTGCACCCTGCTGGAGAGTTTGTACATACTGGATGATCATCCAACGCTGCGTAGCCGTCAGCTGAGACGCATGCGAGCCCATCATGTTCTTTCCATAATGGATGGAGTGGTACATCTTTCCTTCCGGAAGATTCTTCAACTGCTCAGAACTGTAAGCCGGCGGTTTTGGGCCATTACGCTGTACGACCGGACCATCACCCATTCCTGTTGCTCCATGGCACATCAGGCAGTAGTTTTCAAAGAGTCGCTTTCCTTCAGCCATGCTTTCCGCAGAGCCTGCAATCGGATTCTTCAACATAGATCCAGCTGCCTCGTATCCTTCCGGTGTGCCGGGATAGTTTGCCACCATATAGTCGTGACTCATCTGGCGATCCAGATCAGTATACACTGCATTACCACGTGCCACCGTCCCATTGACCGGTAAGCGTGAGCTCATGCTGTCACCATAGACAGGATTAATACCGTACGTTTCGTACGCAGGTCCACGATACATGTCAGGCATGTATTCAGTTCCGGTGCTCTTGGCATCTTCGGAGGGCGAGCTGCACGAAGCCGCTGTAAACAGGGCGACTGCAGGAGCCAGGTATAAAATAAATTTCTTCATGCGACTTATCAGGCGAATTGAAGTGATTTCGTAAGTACTTCAGAAGCACCGGCACTTTTCAATTGTGCAGAAACTTCATTGATTGCATTCTCATCTTTCACGTCAACGTGAAGGACGAATTTATCGTTGGTGATGCGTGGATGCGGCATTGGTGCCGTAACTCCCGGCAACAGTTTGCTGCGCAGGAAGAACGTAAGTGCCATGCCGTGCGCTGCACAAAATACCGTCATCTCGAAAGTAACCGGAATGAATGCCGGCAGGTTGAGGTACAAGGCGAAGTTCGGCTTGCCACCGATATTGATCGGCCAGTCGGAAATCATCATGTACCAAACCATCAATAATGCGAGGGAAGTACCGGTGATCCCGTACATAAAGGACGCAATAGACAAACGCGTGCGCGGTACTCCGATTAGACTCTCGATACCGTGAATAGGAAAAGGACTTTGGACATCCTTGCAGGAAACGCCTTGCGCTTTCAACGCCGGAATGGCGTTCATCAGGATTTCTTCGTCATCAAAGACGCCGTAGATTCTTTTAGCCATGATTAGAGTACGCTCTTTTTCTTGAATTGATTACCGGTCTTCTTCAGGATCGTCTTCAGCTCAGCCAAAGCGATTACAGGGAATACACGGGAGAAGATGAGGAACAACGTGAAGAACAATCCGATTGTGCCGACGAAAATACCCACCTCGATATACGTAGGAGAATACATAGTCCAGCTGGAAGGAAGGAAGTCACGGTGCAGGGAGGTCACGATAATTACGAATCGCTCGAACCACATTCCAATGTTTACCACAATGGAGAGAATGAACGTGGCGAAAAGACTGGTACGGATTTTCTTGAACCAGAAAAGCTGCGGAGAGATTACGTTACAAGTCATCATGCTCCAATACGCCCACCAATACGGACCGAAAGCACGGTTCATGAAGGCATAGGATTCGTATTCAACGCCGGAATACCAGGCGATGAAGAACTCGGTGATATACGCAACACCGACAATGGAACCCGTCAGAATGATGATTTTGTTCATCAATTCGATGTGCTGCATGGTGATGTATTGCTCGAGCGACAACACCTTACGGGCGATGATCAACAGTGTCAACACCATCGCGAAACCGGAAAAGATAGCGCCGGCAACGAAGTATGGCGGGAAAATCGTGGTGTGCCAGCCCGGAAGGATGGACGTTGCGAAGTCGAAGGATACGATGGTGTGTACCGAAAGTACGAGCGGTGTAGAAAGTCCGGCAAGTACCAGTGAAACTTCCTCAAAACGGTGCCAGTCGCGTGCAGTACCTTTCCAACCGAAGGAGAGTAAGCCGTAAATGAATTTCTTGGTAGGATCCACGCAACGGTCACGTACCGTAGCCAGATCCGGCAATAATCCAAGATACCAGAATACCAATGAAACAGAGAAATAGGTAGAGATCGCAAATACGTCCCACAACAATGGCGAGTTGAAATTCACCCACAGTGAACCGAATTGGTTCGGAAGCGGAAGCATCCAGTAGTCGAGCCACGGACGTCCGGTGTGGAACAGCGGGAACAAACCGGCGCAAACAACGGCAAAAATCGTCATTGCCTCTGCAGAACGATTGATAGACATTCTCCAGCGCTGACGGAACAACAACAATACCGCAGAGATAAGAGTACCGGCGTGACCAATACCGATCCACCAAACGAAGTTGGTGATATCCCATGCCCATCCTACGGTTTTGTTCGCACCCCAGGAGCCGATACCGTTACCGATGGTGTACGACAGGCAAATGATCCCCCAAATCATCGCAGTAAATGCGATGACAAAGGACACCCACCAGTATTTATTTGCCTTCCCTTCTATTGGGCGACAAATATCTTCGGTCATTTCGCTGTACGTCTTGGTCCCTAAAATAAGGGGGTCCCGTACGACCGCTTCTTGTGTTGCATTGCTCATGTTGCTGATTGAATGCTTTTCAGTGATTAATTACGCTTCTTTTCCTTCTTCGATGTTACGCACCTTGGTCTGATAGAAGACGTTCGGCTGTACATTGAGTTCTCCCAACAAGTGGTAACTGCGTCCTTTAGGATCCCAGGCCTTGTTAATGCCGCTACCCTTGAGATTGAAATCACCGAAGGTGATTGCATTCGTAGGACAAGATTGCGCGCAAGCGGTCTGAATCTGACCATCTTCGATCGCCTTTCCGGCACGCTTGGCATTGAGTTTGCCTTCCTGGATACGCTGTACGCACAGGGAGCATTTTTCCATGACACCGCGTGAACGAACCGTCACATCGGGATTCAAGACCATTTTACCGAGGTCATCGTTCATGGCTGTATTCATGGAGAACTGTTCGTTATCGGAATACTTGAACCAGTTGAAACGACGGACTTTGTATGGACAGTTGTTAGCGCAGTAACGAGTACCTACACAACGGTTGTAGGTCATCTGGTTCATACCCTCGGAACTGTGACTGGTAGCAATAACCGGACAAACCGTTTCGCAAGGAGCATGATTACAATGTTGACACATCACCGGCTGGAATACAACGCGAGGGTTGTCACTCGGGATTTCCATCAACTTGATGTCGCCCTCTTCTCCTTCTTTCGGATCAGCGTCGCTGGAGTAGTAACGGTCGATACGCATCCAGTGCATTTCACGGCTGCGCAACACTTCGTCTTTTCCAACTACGGCCACGTTATTTTCTGCTGTACAGGCAACGACACAAGAGCCGCAACCAATACAGGAATTCAAATCGATTCCCATTCCCCAGTGGTGATGACCACTTTCGAATTCATCCCAGAGGGTAACTTCTTCAGCCGGCTTCTTGGTAGCTTCGTGTCCGACGTGGACAGCAAATAATTCTTCCGGATTGCCCGCCTTAGGATCCTTTTGCCATTGGCTCAAGGTGGTTTCTTTTACGATTTCACGACCCATCATCGTGTGGTGTGTCTGCGTACCGGCGAGTACATAATCATCGTCGGTCGTTTTCTCGACTGCAACGCCGGATACAGCATAAGAGAACATTGCTCCGTCGATTGCTACCAACGGGTAAGCGTTCACGCCACGCGTGTCAGCCACTTTACCGGCAACTGTACGGCCGTAGCCTAACGCTATACCAAGAGTTCCGGCTGCTTGTCCAGGCTGAACTACCACAGGAACTTTTACAGCAACACCATTGGCCTTCACATTAACAACAGTTCCCTGCTTCCAGCCTTTTTCACGGGCATCAGCAGGAGCCACGGTAACGTAGTTGTCCCAGGTGATCTTGGTAATCGGATCCGGCAATTCCTGCAACCATGGGTTGTTGGCTTGAGCACCGTTTCCGAGACCTACTTTTTCATAAATCACTACTTCCATTCCCGATCCTCCGGTGGCTGTTGCAGCGGCAGCAGACAAATCGGCTTTACAGGAATACGAAGAGGCGGTTACAGCAGTGGTTTCCACTACACCATCCTGAACGGCTTTCTCCCAGGATCCACCGACTTTTGCGGACCAGTTGGCACGCAGGTAATCGTGGTAATTTCCAGGAGCACCCATCCATGCCATCAAAGACTCTTGCATCTGACGAGCGTCAAACAACGGAGCGATGGTTGGTTGAGACAACGAATACATGCCACGGCGCGGCTCGAAATCGTTCCACGATTCAAGTACGTGGAGATCCGGACAATTATAGCCGCAGAGCGATGCAGTTTCATCCGGACGATCCGAGAAGGAAACCGTAAGCTCCATATTCTTCATGGCTTTCGCCAGGTCAGCACCTTTAGGGTGTGTATAGACAGGATTACAGTTGTAAACGAACAGCGCTGCCACTTCGCCTTTGGAAATCTCTTCCATCAGTGACGCAACATCCGCATCCGAACCGTTTCGCAGGTTGGAAGGATTATCCAGATCGATAGTCGAACCATAACTGCCCAACAAGGCATTGATACCGTTGACAAGGTTTTGGATAGCGACATTGTTAATGCCGCAGACCACTACTGCTTTGCCTTTGTTGTTCCACAACTCTTCGGCAGTCGCATTAATGGCCTTCAACAACTCGCCGGAAGCGTTGCAGGTAACTGCAGCAGCGCCAGATTTAGCTGCGATAGCGTTATAAATTCCGGCTGCAACAGACAATTGCTGAGACGGTTTCACCGGAACACGGCGGTCCGCATTGGAGCCGGTGACCGACAAGGCAGTTTCAAACTGCGTATGACGTGACATGCTCTTCTTATCGTTGCCGAGCTTACGCGTAGCTGAATATTGCTTAGCGTGTTCAACCGGAGATATCCAGTTTACCAGGAAGTCACAACCAATACTGACGATTGATTGCGCTTTGTCAAGATTATAAGAAGGAATTACAGCCGCTCCGAAACTTTCGAGGTTTGCCTGACGAATCGCTGCAGCCGAAACAGCATCGTATTGCACGTGCTTGGTATTCGAATATTTTGCTGCGAATTCTCCGATAACCTTCAACGTGGAAGGACTGTTTACCGTAGAAGAAAGGATACGGATCTTTCCGCCCTTTGCTGCAATACCGGAAAGCTTTTCGGCGATCGTTTTATCTACATCGGCCCATACAGCGGATTTACCGGCTGCCATAGGCGACTTGTAACGATTCGAATCATAGAGAGAAAGCACACTGGCCTGAACACGAGCATTGACACCACCTTTAGTGATGCTGCTCAAGGTGTTCCCTTCCAATTTAATTGGACGACCATCGCGGGTCTTCACCAATACGCTACAATAGTCGTAACCATCAAAATAGGTGGATGCATACCAGTTAGCAATTCCCGGTGTCACCTGATCAGGACGAATCAGGTAAGGAATCGACTTGCGTACAGGTGCTTCGCAAGCAGCGAGTGACGCTGCTGCTACACTGAATCCGAGAAACTTGAGGAAGTCGCGACGCGGCGTTGCACCGGTATCATCCGATTTCTTCTGCACCAGCTCATCGAGCGGGAGGTTTTCGTAGAACTCGTTGTTTTTAAGACGGGTGAATTCCGGTTCGTTCCGTAATTCCTCCATTCCTTTCCAATAACGTTGACTCATTGGGTTGTGTTATAATAGTGTTGACCCGTGTGGGCGAATTAGCTTAGTAGTGACAGCGAGCACATTCCAAACCGCCGATTTCAGAAACCGTAATGATGGAATCAGCACCTGGCTTGGAAAGTAATTCTTTGTGATAATCGTTGTAGTAGGCGTTGCCGGCCATTTTCACTTCCGTCTTGCGGTGGCAATCGATACACCAGCCCATGGTGAGCGGCGAATATTGTCCGACAACGGTCATGCTGTCTTGCACAGGACCATGACAAGTTTGACATTCGATTTTACCGACCGCTACGTGCTGTGCGTGGTTGAAGTAAGCAAGATCAGGCAGGTTGTGAACGCGTACCCACTGAATTGGCTTTGGATTCGGACCGTACGTTCCTTTGTCAGGATCGTAATCGAGTGCCTTGTAGATCTTGGCAATCTCTTCCGTGCCGGTAACAGGTCCTTTGCGAACATACTTGTGACAATTCATACAGACGTTGGCAGAAGGAATTCCTGCTACCTTACCTTTTTCTGCGCCGCTGTGACAATAGATACACTGAATTTGCATTTCACCGGCATGCAGTTTGTGCGAATAGGCAATCGGTTGCTCCGGCGTATAACCGGTCATTACACCAATATTTTTCAGCGTGTACCAACCTTTTACACTTCCCCAACCAACGAAGAGGAGTAAAAGCACTGCTACGATTTTCTTGTTGTTACGGATCCAGTAGATGGCTGCATCCTTGTTACTCATCGGAACAGGCTCCGGCAATCCCTGACGCTGACGAGCGGCACGCTCGAGCGTGTGCTGTACACGGCCAAGAATGCTGGCCAAGATGAACAACACAATAATGGCGATAAGCAGGTAGAGTCCGACCGGTTTCTCTTCTTCCTGAACAGGAGCGCCGGGAGAAGCAGCTCCGGGAGCAGCAACATCCGGCTTCTCAGCTTCCACTTTTACATAAGCGAGTACCGCTTTGATCTCAGCATCTTTCAGATTGAAAGATGGCATAGCAGTTTTGTTGTACTCGTTGTACAACTTCACGGCGTAGGCGTCACCGGATTTGATGACAGCATTTGAATTTTTAATCCACTTCAGTAACCATTCTTCCGGACGGCGTGTCTCGATACCCTTCAAGGCGGGACCGATCATTTTTTCTTTTACACCGTGACAGCTGGCACAGTTGGCTTTGAATAATGCCTCACCGTCTTGCACGGCAGCTGCGTCCTGCGCAGTAGCAGTGTATGCCGAGAAAATAGCAATGATAAACAGGCTGGCGAGAAGACTCTA
>CAINVI010000040.1 GCA_903854075.1 Candidatus Pollutiaquabacter sp.
AACAGTGATGACGGACACCAACACCCAAAAAAAGCAGAAGTTCACGCTTGAATTTGAAATTAAATCTTCCCCAAAGATGCTCTTCAACTATTTATCGAATGCCAGCGCCCTGGAAGAATGGTTCGCTGACAAGGTAAATATCCGTGAAGGCGATTATATTTTCGTCTGGGATGGTAGTGAACAGCGTGCTCACATTGTTTCTAAAAAAGACAACCACTCCATTCGTTATAAATGGGTAGATGATGACGCCTCCGACGAATCGTACTTTCAGTTTGAGATTGTACAGGATGAAATAACCGGTGACATCGCACTTATCGTAACTGACTTTGCCTACGCGGACGAAAAGGAACAGACCTCTCGTTTATGGGAAAGTCAAGTACACGAACTCAAACACCATATCGGTTCCTGAAGCTATCTTAATTTGAATTCCGCAGATTAACGTAGGAAATCACCAAAACTTCGTATCACCTTTTTTCCGAGCTGTTCTATTTCGTCCAGCCGACTGAACGGTATTTTGTACGCCAGCTTTAGAAATTCTTTTTCGTGAAGATGTTTATTGATTGCATCATCATTCAGGGAATCTATCGGCCGATAATTTTCATTTCCGAAGTGATACTCCCAGGGGTGATCGTTGATACAAAAAAACAACTGATTCTTCTCCATACGTGAACATCGCGTGTTAAAATCCCTCACGTACGGCGCCATAGCTACTCCTTGCAAATGCAAGGTCATACTGAATTCATGGCCCCACCAACACATCGTTCGTACGGCAAATACCGCCTCTCTACTAAAGTGACGCGGGAAATCCATAATCGTGTACGGAAAAAAAAGATAATTCTCTCCTTTGAAAATCTTGCCCCGGGTGCGGTCAATTCCCTCCATCGGCAAGGTCCACGCAGCCACATCTTCTATCCAGGCGTGTTGTAGGCCGGCAAACGTCTCATCCAGTTTTTGAGATAACGAACGTTTGACCAGGAAAAACTCCTGACTACACAATACACTTCGTTCTTCGGGACTAAGGTTCATTTTAGTAACTTGCACGATAAAGATCAGCCCTCCAAATATACGGTGAAGAAGCTTACCTTGCTGCTGCTACGTTCATTCGCAGGACCGTTCCTGATGACCTTCATGATCGCGCTTTTTGTGCTGCTCATGCAGTTCCTCTGGAAATATATTGATGATCTGGTCGGCAAAGGACTCGGTTTTTTTGTGATTGCCAAATTGCTTGTCTTTGTGTCCATTACCCTGGTACCGCTGGCGCTACCGCTGGCACTCCTACTCTCTTCCATCATGACGTTTGGCAACTTGAGCGAACACTCGGAACTTACCGCGTGCAAATCCGCGGGAATCAGCCTGCAGCGCATCATGCGTCCACTCACCCTGACTGCATTCGGTATTGCGCTGATGGCATTCGTCTTTTCAAATTATATTCTTCCCGTTGCCAATCTTAAAATGAATGCGTTACTGTATGACGTTCGTCAGCAGAAACCGGCATTGTATATCACCGAAGGAGTTTTCTATAACGGAATCGAAGGATACACCATAAAAGTAGGCTCTAAAGACGATGATGGACAGACGCTGAACGACGTCATGATTTATGACCACACCAACAACCGCGGAAATTCGAAAATGGTAATGGCGAGTCAGGGAAAAATGGTCATGTCAGATGATGAACGCTACCTCGTCATCACGCTCTTCAAAGGTGTGAGTTACGAGGATCAGGACAACGGACGTGAACGCGCCTCACATCCATTGTTACGGACAGAATTCGACCAGGAAACGTTCCGCTTCGACCTCAGTTCTTTCAAACTTTCCCGTACGAACGAGCAGCTTTTCAAAGATAATTTTCAAATGCTGAACTTGCGCCAGCTTTCCGTGGCTTCGGATTCCATACGTAAAGGAGTTACCGGAAAGCAGCAAGATGTGCTTCGTCAGTTACATTGGTTGCGCAAAGACAGTGTAGTAAGCGGTAAAGCATCTCCACTTGCCGTGGAACGCTATGCTATTCGAAGAGGCTATTCCAACGCCATAGCTGCTCTTTATGCAGCAAAAGGTATTAAAGGCGTTGCGACGGACGCTGCACAAGACATTCAGTTTAAGCGGAAAAGTCTGGCCCGTCATGAGATTGAATGGCACCGTAAATTCACCCTATCCATTGCCTGCCTGATCCTGTTTTTCATTGGAGCACCGCTAGGGGCTATCATCCGAAAAGGTGGACTGGGTATGCCTGTTGTAATTTCAGTGATCTTTTTCATTGTTTACCATATTATCAGTATCACCGGAGAAAAATTTGCGCGAGAAGGCGTACTAACTCCAATGGCCGGCATGTGGTTATCTACTGTTATTTTATTGCCGGTCGGTATGTTTCTCACGTATAAAGCCACAACGGATTCCAACCTGTTCGGACGCGAAACCTATCAACGATTATTTAGAAAATGGATACCCAAGCGTAAAACCATTGCGACGTGAAAGTCCTGCTGATTTGTTTACGTGTTCCCTGGCCGCTCAACGATGGCGGCAATTTAGCCATGATGAACATGGCCGAGCTGTTGCGCGATGCCGGACATGACGTAACACTGTTTGCGTTGAATACGAAAAAGCACTTCGTTCCAGAAGATAAAATACCGCATTCGATTCGTAAAGGCCTTCGCCTACTCTCGGTACCCATTGATACTAGCATCCGGATTTCTAAAGCCCTCCAAAACCTATTTCGTCCGGACGAATCGTACAATGTGGTCCGCTTTCACGATTCCACCGCTGAAAGCAAATTGCGTGAACTGTTAGAGAAAGAGTCGTTTGATGTAATTCAGCTGGAATCGCTCTTCACCGCTACCTACCTGCCGCTGATTCGCACTTACTCCAAAGCTCGCG